>JALYRN010000779.1 GCA_030855295.1 Myxococcota bacterium
CCCCACCGCCGAGCCCGGGCGCCTCCGCGGTGGCCGACACGTCGAGCCCGCCCTCGAGGCGCGCGTCGCCGAACACCAGCCAGCGGATCGGCGCGCCGTCCGGCGCTCCCTGGAAGACGCCGCCCGCGGCGCTCGATGCGCTCGATGCGAACACCGTCCCGCGCACGCGCGACGGCGATCCGGAATTCGAGATCGCGTCGAGGGGCCACACCGTGACGAGCACCCGGCGCTCCTCGCCGCCGGCCTGCACCGTGAGGTAGTCGTTCCGGGTGTCGATCGGTCGCGGCACCAGCGTGCCGGTGTTCGCCGTGCGATCGAGGATCTCGAGCACGACGCCGCACGCGCCCGAGTGGCAGAGCGAGTCGCGCACGACGAGCGCGCTGTCGGTGCCCATCCCCGCGATCGAAGCGCCCGCGAGATCGATCGTCGCGTCCCCGCGGATCACGGTCACGAACCGCGTCTGGCCCTCGTACGCGACGATGTGCTCGGCGGACAGCATGCCGATGATCGGCCCACCGTCGAAGCCAGGCATCGTCGTCGGAGCGGGCGAGCCGCACCCGGACGCGCTCGCGACCACGCCGAGCGCCGTCGTGATGCGCGCGAAGAACGTCCGAGCGCGCACGAGCTCAGTCTCTCGCGAGCTCGATGTAGAAGCCGTCGTAGGCCTCGGCGTAGTCCTCGTCGCCCGCGGCGAACACGACCATGCGCACGTTGCCGCGCTGGATCGCGCGGAGCCCGATCGGCAGCACGAGCGCCGACATGTCCGGCGGCGGCTCCTCGGGGAGCGCCTGCTGCTGCTGTCCGTCCGCGCCGACGGCCTGCTCGAGGAGCTGGTCGATGCCGCCCTCCTCGGCGGCCGGAGGCGGGGTGCCCGCGGCCGGCGGCGGCGGCTGCGGATCACCCGGGACCTCGGTGTCCGAGTCCTCGGGGGCCGCGCTGGCGGCCTGGGCGGCCTGCGAGATCGGCTCGATCGGCTCGGGCACGATGTCGATCGGCCGAGCTCCGCGCGCGACCTCGGCGATCACCGGCTCGAGCTGTCCGAGCGCCCACTCGATCGCGTGCTGGCGCTGCTCCGGATCCTCGTCGGTGATCAGCGTGCGGTTCGCGAGCTCGTACCAGCGCGAGAAGCCCTTGTTGGGCATCAGCACCTCGACGCGCGTCACGCGGCCGCGATCGAGACGAATCCGCAGGAACACGTGGAGCTCGCGCTCGATGCGCGTCGCGCCCGGCACCGGGATCGCGTAGTGCCCGTGGTAGTGCTTGATGCACGCCTGCGGCGTGCACAGAGGCGCGGGGACCTGACCGAATGCCTGCGAGAACTCCGGGTTCGCGCGCGCGACCTGCGCGATGGTCTGGCCGTAGTTCTGGATGCCGAGCAGCGTGCGCGTCCAGAACTGGACGGCGCGCGTCACCCAGAGCCGTCGCTCTTCCGCGGCCTGCTCGCGCTGCTCCTGGTGGAGCTCCTCGACGTGCTCTTCCTCGACCTCGCGTCGCTCGCCGACGACGCCGAGCGCGGCCAGGCGCTGCTGGGCCTGCTCGACGTAGGTGCCGTCGGGATAGACGGTCAGATAGAGCTGCAGCCCCTCGCGGGTCGCGTTGTTGCCGGCCCAGACGGTCTGCTCGTTCGACTCGCGCTCGCGGCGGACCTCTTCGATCCACAGCCCGCCCGGGTACTGCTGCGCGTAGCGCGCGAGCGCCTCGAGCCGCGCGTTCTCGTCGCGCGTCTGGTGAAGCGTCCGATACGCCTCGTACTCCTCGTGCGTCGCGATGGTCGCGCAGCCCGGAACGGCTCCGAGCATCGCGCCGGCGACCGCCAGCACGCAGATCCCTCGCTGGACCGAAAACATCAGATGCCCTCCGGATCGATGCCGCCGCCGGAACCACCGCTGCACACCGCCTCGCACTCCGCGAGCGTCGGGCTCGAGAGCGTCGCGACCTGGTTGAGGCGCGACACGTCGACCAGCGCCGCGTAGCACGCGCTGACGGTCGACTGGCTCGGCGAGCACGCCGCCGGGAAGTTGAAGCCCGGGCACATCGTCGAGATGTTGTTCGCGCACGTCGCGTAGCCGGCCTCGTCGAGCCGACCCGCGGCGCGATCGCGCGCGCACGCGCGGCTCTGGAACTCGACGCAGAACTCCGACGGGGGCACGCCCGACGAGTCGGCGTTGCATCCGCCGATGCGGCCGGGCGTGGGCGCGCCGATCGCGAGCGCCATCGCGATCACGAGCGCCACGTGGAGCAGGAGATTCGGTCCTCGCGACCTCACGGCAGCACCTCGTAGTCGAACACCAAGCCACCCTCGAAGCTGATCGTCGGCCAGACCGACGACGATCCGGCGAAGTACGTCGCGACGCTCGCGGCGGCGTACACGCCGAGCCCGGTGATCGGCTTGAACACGAGGCCGAGCTGCAGCTCGAGCCCCCAGTTGAAGTCGACCGACGAGATCACGGTGCCGCCACGCTCGTACGTCACGTTCCCGATCGCCAGCGGCACGCCGAAGTGCGCCATCAGCTGGAACCAGGAGTCGAACCAGTATCGGAAGAAGTAGGTCGGCGTCAGGGTCCACTGCGCGAGCGCGTCGAGGCCGGGCTCGACGACGGTGGTGCCCTCGGACGTGAGGTTGGTCGCGATGCCGAGCCCGACGCCGTGCTGGATCGCGCCGTCGCCCTCGAAGAGCCAGCCGCCACGCAGCTGGAGGTACGGCGGAGAGAAGCGACAGCTCTCGCGGCCGGGCGTCTCGGGGTTGCACTGGTCGGCGTGCGCGAGGATGCGCACCGTGCCGCCCGCGCCGAGGCTCGCGAAGACGTGGCCGAAGCGATGGTACTCGGGCCCGCTCTCGCCGCCCTCGCCGCCGGTCTCGCCCCAGGCGTAGCCGCCGCGGGAGCGACCGGCCTCTTCTCGTTCGATGCCCGTGGTGCCGCCTCCTTCCGCTGGCTGCGCGTCCTGCGCGAGCGCGCGCGACGTCAGCGCGGTGAAGAGGAGCGAGGCAAGGGCAAGGGCTCGAAGAGCGGAAAGTCGGGGCCGAGACACGGGGCCGGAAGCTAGATGAGCGTCGTTTCCCGGTCAAGCGACGCTCCGCGCGCGCGCGGGGTCTCGCGGCGCGAGGGAGCGCGTGGTATGAGCGCGACCCGTGTCGAGGTTCCTCGCGGGATTCGCAGCAGCGACCGTGCTCTGGGTGGGCGCGCTCGCGGCGCTCCACCTCGAGCTGGGCTGGGGCCCGCCGCTCGAGGAGGAGCTCGTCGTCGACGAGGCGCCGATCGAGGTCGCGGCGGAAGAGCCCGAGGAGCGATCGCGCAAGCGCCGCGGCGGACGGCGCGGGCGACGGGGCTCGACCGCCAGCGCGGACGGGACGAGCGCGGTGCCGCGCGGCGAAGCGACGACCGGCGACGACCTGCGCGAGGGCGAGATGCGCATGATCGACGGCGAGGGCGTCGGCGGCGAGCAGCAGCTGACGGGCGGGCAGATCGACACCGCGTTCGATGGCGCGATGGGCCGCATCCGGCGCTGCTTCATCCTCGCGGCGGGAGACGAGCCGGTGCGCGGCCGGCTGGTGTTCGGGATGCGGATCGGAGCCAGCGGACGGGCGACCGCAGTGAACCTGAGCGGGCCCGCGGCGGTCACGACGGGGGACAGTGGCGACTGTCTGCGGAGCGCCGCGCGCGCGATCCAGTTCCCGCCGTTCGACGGGCCCGAGATGGTCGTGCGCTATCCGATCACGCTCGAATGAGCGGCCGATCGAAGAAGGCGGCCGCGCGCGAGGCCGCGGGCCCGAGCGAGCGACGCGGCGAGCGCCGAGGCGTGCGCGGGAG
>JALYRN010000780.1 GCA_030855295.1 Myxococcota bacterium
CGCTCTGGGCGATCCTCTCGCTCGGCGACGACGAGCTGCTCGGCGTGCCCGACGCGCTGCGCGACTGCGTCGCGCGCGTCCGGGCGGCCGCCGAGGCGGAGGGGCGCTCGCTCGATCGTGAGATCATCGGTGCGCGATACGCGCGCATCGACGAGATCGCGGCGGTGGCGATACGCCGTGCGCCCGAGGCTCGGGGCCCGAGCGCGACCGATCGCATCGACGCGGTGCTGACGCACCCGATCGCCGGGCTCGTCGCGTTCGTGCTCGTGATGGGGATCCTCTTCCAGGCGCTCTTCACCTGGTCCGAGCCGGTGATGACCGGCATCGAGCTCGCGATCGCGTGGGCGCAGGGAGCGGTGCGCGACGTGCTGCCCGACGGGCCGCTGCGCGACCTGCTGGTCGAGGGCGTGATCGCCGGCGTCGGCAACGTGATCGTGTTCGTGCCGCAGATCGCGCTGCTCTCGCTCTTCATCGCGGCGCTCGAGGACTGGGGCTATCTCGCGCGCGTCGCGTTCGTGATCGACCGGATGATGAACGGCGTCGGCCTGCACGGGCGCGCGTTCGTGCCGCTGCTCTCGGGCTTCGCGTGCGCGGTGCCGGCGGTGATGGCGACGCGCACGATCGAGAACCGCAAGGATCGCCTGGTCACGATGCTCGCGCTGCCGCTGATGTCGTGCAGCGCGCGCCTGCCGATCTACACGCTGATGATCGCGGTCGCGTTCCCGGTCACGGGCGCGAGCCTGCCGGGCGGGATCTCGGTCGGCGCGGTCGCGCTGCTCGCGATGTACGGGCTCTCGGTGGTCGCGACGCTGACGGCGGCGTCGGTGCTGCGCCGCACGGTGCTGCCGGGGCCGAGCCCGGCGCTGGTGCTCGAGCTGCCGCCGTATCGCACGCCGGTGCTGCGCAACCTCCTGCTGACCACCTGGCAGCGCACGCGCAGCTTCATGGTCGACGCGGGCACGATCATCCTCGCGATCACGATCGTGCTCTGGGGGCTGCTCTCGTACCCGCGGCACGACGACGTCGAGTCGCGCTTCGAGGCGCAGCGGACCGAGGCGCGCGCGGAGCTCGCGGGCGAGCCGCTCGAGGATCGCCTGGCCGAGATCGACGCCGACAACGCCGCCGCGCGGATGGAGCACAGCCTCGCGGGCAGCTTCGGGCGCGCGATCGAGCCCGCGATCGAGCCGCTCGGCTTCGACTGGAAGATCGGGGTCGGCCTGGTCGCGTCGTTCGCCGCGCGCGAGGTCCTCGTGAGCACGCTCGGCATCGTCTACGGCGTCGGCGAGGCGGACGAGGTCGACGAGGGCCTGCGCGCCGAGCTGCGCGCCGCGAGGACGCCGAGCGGAGCGCGCGTGTTCACGCCGCTGGTCGGCGTCTCGCTGATGGTGTTCTTCGTCCTGGCCGCGCAGTGCATGAGCACGCTCGCGATCGTGCGACGCGAGTCCGGCAGCTGGAAGTGGCCGATCCTGATGGTCGTCTACATGAACACGATGGCGTATCTCGCCTCGCTCGCGGTGTTCCAGATCGGTCGCGCGCTGGGGTTCTCCTAGGAGCTGGCGCGGAAGAGGCCGCGGCACGCCCTCACCAGCGCGCGGGTGCGCTCGGCGTCGACGGGCGCGCGGACGTCGCCGCGCTCCTTGATCCAGGTGCCGACGATCGCAGCGTCGGCGTGCGGCAGCAGCGCGGGCGCGCTCTCGGGCGTCAGCCCCGAGCCGAGCATCACCGGGCGATCGCCGGCGGCCTCGCGGACCTGGCGCAGCATCGCGAGATCGATCGGCGCGCCGGTCGCGGTGCCGGTGACCACGATCGCGTCGGCCATGCCGCGCTCGAGCGTGTCCTTGGTCGCCTGCGCCGGATCGATCGGCGCGAGCGGCGTCGCGTGCTTCACCAGGACGTCGGCGCAGATCGCGATCGTCGCGGCGGCGGACAGCGACGCGCGGTAGCGCAGCGAGCGCGCCGCCTCGCCCTCGATCACGCCCTGATCGGTCACGTACGCCCCCACGTGCACGTTCACCCGCACGAAGCTCGCGCCGCTCGCCGCCGCGATCGCCAGCGCCGAGACGACGTCGTTCCGCAGGCAGTTCACGCCGACGCTCGCGAAGTCGCCGCGCAGCTCGCGCGTGAGGATCGCCATCAGCGCGACCTGGTGCGCCGGGATCGGATCGCGCGCGTCGCCCTTGGGGAACGGGCGCGAGCCGAAATTCTCGATCACGACCGACTCGATGCCGCCCTCGCGCAGCGCGCGCGCGTCGCGCCGCGCGTGCTCGAGCACGCCCTCGAAGCCGCCGCTCGCGTACGCCGGATCGCCGGGCATCGCCGGCAGATGGAGGACGCCGATCAGCCCCCGGGGGACGGGCGCGCTCACGAGCGCTTGCGCGAGCGCACGAGGTCCTTGGTGAGGTTCTTCTGGTGCGCCTCGATCGTGCCGCCGCCGATCTCGAGCAGCTTCGCGTCGCGCCAGAGACGCTCGACCGGGTACTCGCGGCAGTAGCCCGCGCCGCCCATCACCTGGATCGCCCAGTCCGCGCACTGCTTGCCGACCGGCGCCGCGAAGAGCTTCGCCGCGTCGGAGCCGATGCGGTTGCGGCTCTCCGGCGAGACGTCGCGCGCGACGGTGTAGACGAGCGCCTTGGCGGCCTCGGCCTGCGCGTACCCGTCGGCGATGTAGCGCTGGATCTGCCCGTGCTCGTGCAGCGGCTTGCCGAACGTGCGCCGCTCGACCGAGTAGTCGATCATCAGCTCGACGCAGCGATCCGCGATGCCGACGCTCATCGCCGCCAGCGTCAGGCGCTCGATCTCGAGGTTGCGCATCATGTGCGTGACGCCGCCGCCGATCTCGCCGAGCAGGTTCGCCTTCGGCACCCGGCAGTTGTCGAAGATCAGCTCCGACATCGTCGAGCCGCGCATGCCGAGCTTGTCGATGTGCCCGGACGTCGAGAAGCCCGGGCACTCGCGATCGACGACGAACGCGGTCAGCCGGTTGTCGACCTTCGCGTACACGAGGAAGCAGTGCCCCTCGCAGCCGTTCGTGATGTAGGTCTTGGTGCCGTTCAGGATCCAGTGGTCGCCCTCGAGCCGCGCGGTCGTGGTCATCGCGAGCACGTCGGTGCCGGCGCCGGGCTCGGTCATGCCCATGCCCGCGATCCACTCGCCGCTGATCGTCTTCGGGAGATAGCGGCGGCGCTGCTCCTCGTTCGAGCAGTAGTAGAAGTTGTTCACGAACAGCATCGAGTGCGCGAGGTACGCGAGGCAGAAGCCGGGGTCGTACTTGCTGAGCTCGTGGTGGACGATCACCGCGGCGACCGTGTCCATGCCCGCGCCGCCATCGGCCTCGGGGACCGTGATCCCGAGCAGGCCGAGCTCCCCGAGCTTGCGGAAGAGCGGCTTGTTCAGCTCGCCCTTGCGATCGTGCTCGGCCGCCTGCGGATCGACCTCGCGCGCCGCGAAGTCGGCGACGGTCTGCCGCAGCATCCGGTGCTCGTCGGTCGGGTGGTAGAGGAACTCGGAGCCGGACGTCTGCATGATTGGTTTCTACCGTGCCGGCGCGCCCCAGGGCCACCTGCGATTCGTGCGGAACCTCAACGGGTTGGTGGCGGTGGACGGAGGCGCGATCCCGTGCGAGCTTCGCCGCCGTGCGTCCGCTCGGGCTCGTGGTGATGATCGCGTGCTTGCTGCCAGCGGCCTCGGTGTGCGCCGCGGACGCGGTGGTGCTCTCGATCGGCGGGGACGCGCCGGCGGCGATCGCCGAGGAGGCGAGGGCGGCGGCGGAGGCGGCGCTCGCCGAGGACGGTGCGTCGGTCGTGCCG
>JALYRN010000111.1 GCA_030855295.1 Myxococcota bacterium
GGCCTGCGTCGTCTGGGCCGCGCTGCGTCCCTAACGACGCAGGAGCGCTCGCACCGGAGGGCCCGCACGGGAGCGCGCAGCGCGCGGCCGGAAGGGCCCGGAGCGGGCGAGCCGATTCGTCGCGACAGCCGCCGCGCGCTTGCCCGGCGCGGACGGGGGGTCTATCGCGTGCGCCATGGAACCCTGCGTCGTCAGCGGCTCGGCCAACCCTGCGCTCGGCGCCGCGATCGCGCGGGAGCTCGGCATCGAGCTCTGCGCGAGCTCGACCGAGCTCTTTCCCGACGGGGAGATGCACGTCGAGCTCGGCGAGCCAGTGCGAGGGCGCGACGTGTACGTGGTGCAGCCGACCGCGCCGCCGGTCAGCGACTCGCTGATGGAGCTGCTCCTGCTCGGAGATGCCGCGCGGCGCGCCGGCGCGGCGCGGACGATCGCGGTCGTGCCGTACTTCGGCTATGCGCGCGCCGATCGACGGCAGCGCGAGGGGCAGCCGCTCGCGGCGCGGCTGGTCGGCGAGCTGATCGGGCGCGCGCGCTTCGAGCGGCTGGTCGCGGTCGATCTGCACACGCCGGCGATCGAGGGCTCGCTGCCGATGCCGGTCGACCACCTCACCGCGATCCCGGTGCTCGTCGAGGCGCTCGCGGCGCAGCTGCCCGAGGGCTCGATCGTCGTCGCGCCCGATCTCGGCGCGGCGAAGCGCGCCGACGCGATCGCGCGCAAGCTCGGGCTGCCGGTCGCGATCGTGCACAAGTCGCGGCAGAGCGGGACCGACGTCAGCGTGCACGCGGTCGTCGGGGACGTGCGCGGCCGCTCGCCGCTGGTGGTCGACGACATGATCTCGACGGGCGGGACGATCGTCGCCGCAGTCGACGCGCTGCGCGCGCACGGCTGTCGCGAAGAGACGACGATCGTCGCGACGCACGCGCTCCTCGTCGGCTCCGCGCTCGAGCGCCTCGCCGCGCTGAAGAGCGCGCGGCTCGTGGTCGCCGACACCGTGCGCCCGCCGCGCGATGCGACGCTCTCGATCACGACCGCGAGCGTCGCGCCGCTGCTCGCCGAGGCGATCCGCCGCCTGCACACCCGCCGCTCCCTCGGCGAGCTGCTGCAGTCGTCGTGAGCGCCGACGCGGTCACCGCTTCCAGTATCCGGGGCGTCGGCGTTGATGCGCGACCGCGAGGATCTCGACTTCCTCGTCCGTGGCTACGTAGATGATGAGGTATGGGTACCGCCGCACGCGCCAGATCCGCACCGCAGCGCGATCTCGCCACGGTGAGCCACCTCCGGGCGTCCGCGCAATCAACGCGAGGGTCCGGTCGATCTCCGCAAGGAGGCGAGCGCCTCGGCCCTCACGCTGTCCCTCCGACCACGTGATGGCGGCGCTCAGCTCGTCGCTCGCGCGTGGGCGAAACCTGACGCGGAGGGTCACGGTCGCGCGAGGGTGCGGCGCAGCCGCTCGCGCACGAGCTCCCACGGCACCGACGTCTGCGGATTGGCCTGCAGATCAGCGAGACGATCGCTGATCTCGCGATCCCAGGCGTCGAGCCAGTCCTCGTCGGCATCGCCGTCGAAGCTCGCAAGCAACTCAGTCGCGAGCTCCTCGCGGTCGCTCTCGGGCAACCGCAGGACCTCCTCGAGCAGCCTTCGCGCGCCGTCACCCATCGCCACGAAACATAGCCCGATCAGGGTCCCGTCGCGAGCGCAGCCGCGCGCCGCGACGGCTACGGGCCGGCGCCGCCGCCGAGGCCCTGCTGCTCGAGCTGACGTCGGATCTGCTCCATCACCTCGGGCGGGAGCTGGCCGCCGCCGGGCATCTCGGGCATGCCGGGCATGCCGCCCGCGTGCGGGTCGCCGCCCTCGGGCGGAGCGGCCGGCGCGGCCTGCGTGAACGCGGTCGCGGTCGGGTGGACGCGCTCGCCCAGGAAGCGGCTGATCACGAAGATCGTCGGGTCGCCCTCGCGCATCGCGTAGTAGTCGTGGCTCTCCGCGTTCGCCTCGTTGCCGAGGAGGACGGTGTACGTCTGCGGGCCTTCTTCGCCCTCGGCGGGCGGGAGCGTGAGCGTCACGCGCGGCGAGCTCGCACCGATCCCCGCTGCCTCCGGCGTCACGTCGGGCGCGGCGAAGTCGCTCGCCCGCATCCGCGCGAGGCTCGCGACCATGCTGCGGACCTTGCTCGGCTGGAAGCCCTCGATCGTCGTCAGCGTGGTGGCCTCGGCGGCGGGCGCGGGCGGGGTCTCTCCCTCTGCGGCGGGTGCCTCGGCCGGCGGCACGTACGAGACCTCGGTCATCTGCCACTCGCCGGGCTCGGCGGGGGCCTCGTCGCCCTCTGCCGCCGCTGCGGCGCGCGCGAAGCGGAACGTGCCGTTCGGTCCGGCCCACGCCACCTCGCGCACGTCGTCCGCCTCGAGCGTGAGGATCGACCGATCGCGCCACTCGCGCAGCGCCTTGTTGAACGCGAACTTGATCGAGCCGCGGACCTGCAGGACCTCGTCCTCGCCCTCGACCCGCACCAGCGTGTTCGGCGCGCGGTACGCGCCGAGCCAGAGGTTCGCGAGCTCCTCGCCGTCGGCGCCGCGCGCGACGACGTGCACGCCGTGCTCGGCGTCGACCTCGAGGCGCTCGTGGAACTCGGGGTTCGATGCCGCGATGCCGGCGAGCTCGAGCTCGGCGAGCTTGTCCAGCACGGTCGAGACCGCGCTCTGATCGGCGGGCACCTCGATCGGCGCCGTCATGAACCACTGGTTCTCACGTCGCTCGAGGCGGACCGCCTGTCCGTCATCCTCGGGGCGGGTGATCTCGATGCTCGCGATCTCGTCGCGCTCGAGCTCGTCCGGGAAGCCGCTCGCCCGATCCGCGTCCCGATCCGGCGTGTCGCCGGTGCGCGCGCCGATCGCCCAGATCGCGAGGCCGCCGATCGCGACCAGCACGAGCGCGCCGATGAAGAGCCGGTTCTTCTGCCAGTCCATCGACATTCCTCGATTTCAGCGGAGACGATTTCGATACGAAACCGTGCGCGTCAGAGCTTCAGGTTCGCCTTCTTGCGCTGGCGGAGCTGCCAGCGGATCAGCCCGAAGGCCGCGATCGCGAGAGGAATCAGGAGCGTGTTGCCCCAGCGGTAGAGGTTCTTCTTGCGGTCCCAGGCGCGCACCGCCGCCTGTCGCCGCTCGATCGCCTCGTCGCGCGTCGCCTCGTCGCCCGCGGTGTGCGCCGAGAGCGCGTCCTCGGTCGCCTCGGTCACGCCGCGCGGCACCTCGAGCGCGGGCTCTTCGATCGACTTCGCGCGAACCGCGATCAAGTCGCTGTCCTGCGCGAGCCAGTCGATCGCGTTCAGGGGGAGCGCCATCGCGCCCGCGAGCTCGGCCGGCTCGACGCGATCCGCCGGCGGCAGGAACTCGTCGCGCAGCACGGTCGAGGTCCCGATCACGAAGACGCGCGCGCCCTCCTGGCTCGTCGTGCCCTCGCCCTCGCCCTCGGCGAACGCGCTGTGGAGTCGGCCCGTGAGGGCGGCGGCCGTGACGTGCGGGCCGTCGAACTCGCTGACCTCCCACTCGCGCGGCTGGCGGATGCGGAGGTTCACCTCGGCCCCGCTCATCGCCCACGACTCGTCGCTCGTGCGCAGCAGCGTGATGCCGTCGAGCTCGCGGAAGCGGTCGTTGAGCTCGAGGCTCGACGTGAAGAAGAGCTGCGCCTGATCGAGGCGGAACAGCACGGGATGCTGCGCCTGCTCGTCGGTCACCTCGATCGTCGGCGCGGGGGGATACGGCACCGGGATCGCGAAGCCCATCGGGGTCCGCAGCGGCACCGTCCCGCAGTGCGCGTCGGCGACGATGTCCTCGGCCATGCGGACGCCGTAGGACTCGAGCAGTCGGTTGATGCCGCTGTTCGTCGGCTCCGCCTGGATCTCGGGGCCCGCGTCGGTCGCGACCTTCATCGTGCCGCCGAAGACGCCGAGGCTGCCGCCGCCCATCACGTACGCGTCGATGTTGCGCAGCTCCGGCTCGGTGAGCTCGCTCTGCGGATCGACGACCAGCAGCGCGCGCAGATCGTCGGGGATCGCCGCGGTGGCGTCGACCTCGCGGAGCGTGTAGGTCGGCAGCATGCGCTGCAGCGTCGCGAGGCCCTTGGTGGGCGTCGGCGACTCGTGCCCGGAGACCACACCGATCGGCGTGTCCTCCTCGGTGAGCTGCTTGACCGCCATCGTGATCGCGTACTCGAGGCCGGTCGTGTCCTGCGGCAGCGCAGCGATGACCTCGCGGTCGCCGGCGTACTCGAACACGAGCCCGCGATAGCCCTCCATCACCGCGACTCGATCGGACTCGAGGCGCTGGTGCTGCATCATCTGCACGCCCGCCGCCTCGGCCGCCTCGCGCTCCTCGTCGTCGTCGGGATGCACGATGCGAACGGAGACGTGACCGCCGGACGCGGCCTGGTACTCCGCGAGGATGTCGCGGACGTAGCGCTCCTGCGCGTTGAACGGCGGCGGCAGATCGGGCGTGAAGTACGCCGTGATCCGCAGCGTGTCGTCGAGCTCTCGCACGACGCGGCGCGAGCCCTCGGAGAGCGTGAAGAGGCGATCCTTCGTCGCGTCGACGCGGAAGAAGAAGAAGGTGCCGAGCACGTTGAGCGCAATCAGGATGCCCGCGACGATCGCGAGGAACCCGAGCGACTCGGCGCGCTGGCGGCCGGCCTTCGAGCGCGGCGGCGGACCGCCGGCGGAAGCGCGAGCGTGCCCCGCGCTCTTCGCGGCGGCGGGCTTCGGAGCGTTCTTGCTGTCGTCCTTGGTTGCCATGGCGTCAGCTCCAGCGCCGGCTCTCGAGAGCGCGGAAGGCGAGCATCAAGAAGATCCCCGCGAACGAGAGGAAGTAGATGACGTCGCGCGAGTCGATCACGCCGCGGCCCATGCTCTCGCGGTGCGCGTCGAAGGTCGCGCCCTCGATGATCGTCACGAGCCACGAGGGGAAGAGCGGCAGGTAGACGTTGAGGATCGCGAACGAGAGGAACACGAACGTCGCGATGAAGAACGCGACCAGCTGATTGTCCGTGAAGCTCGAGGCCGCGAGCCCCAGCGCGACCATCGCGCAGCCCTGGAAGAAGAGCCCGAGGTACCCGGTGAAGACCTGGCCCCAGTCGAGATCGCCGAGCTGCTCGACGCTGATCGGATAGGGCAGCGTGCAGAGGAGCAGCACCGTGATCAGGCCGATGGCGCCCAGGAACTTCCCGAAGATCACCTCGGACTCTCTGACCGGCATCGTGATCAAGAGCTCGAGCGTGCCGCTGCGCCGCTCGTCGGCGACCAGGCCCATCGTGATCGCCGGCGCGGCGACGATCAGGATGTAGCTGAGGAACCGGAACATCTCGCGGACCGAGGCGCGGTTCATCAGGAAGAAGGGATCCCAGAACGCGAAGCCGACGATCAGCAGCGAGAGCGCGATCACGATGTACGCGACCGGGCCGTTGAAGTACGCCCGGAACTGGCGGCCTGCGATGGTGAGCGTGTTCTGCATCACGCGTTCTCCTTGGTGGCGCCGGCCTCGTCGTCTTCGTCGTCCGCGTCGTCTTCGTCTTCTTCCTCGTCCTCGTCGTCCTCGTCCTCGGCGCTCTCGTCGCCGAGCGTGAGATCGCGGAAGACCTGCTCGAGGTTCTCGCCGCGCGTGCGCAGCTCGAGGAGGACGAAGCCCTTGTCGACTGCCGCGCGGAAGAGCAGCGCGCGGAGATCCTCCGAGGTGCTCGACACGAGCTCGAGGGCGATCGCCTTCGGATCGGTGGTCGTCAGCTCGCGCACGCTCTCGACACCGGGCATCGAACGGAACGCCGCGACGACGTCGCCCTTGGCGGTGGCCTTCTCGACGTGCAGCACGTAGCGGTTGCGACCGCGGCTCGAGAGCGCCTCCGGCGTGTCGTCGGCGACGATCTTGCCCTTCGCGACGATCAGCACGCGCTGGCAGGTGACCTGCACCTCCGCGAGGTTGTGCGTGCTGAGGATGACCGTGCGCTCCTTGCCGATCGACTTGATCAGATCGCGGATCTCGATCGCCTGGTTGGGATCGAGGCCCGACATCGGCTCGTCGAGGATCAGGATCCGCGGCTCGTGGACCAGCGCCTGCGCGAGCCCGACGCGCTGGCGATAGCCCTTCGAGAGCTGGCGGATCTCCTTGGCGATCACGTCGCCGATGTCCGTCTCCTCGACGGCCTTCTTGATCCGCTTGCGGGCCGCGTCGCCCTTGAGGCCGCGCATCGCCGCCATGAACTCGAGGTACTCGAGCACGAGCATCTCGGTGTAGAGCGGCGTGCTCTCCGGGAGGTACCCGATCGAGGCGCGCACGCCGATCGGATCGTCCCAGATGTCGCACCCGTTGATCGACGCGGTGCCTTCCGTCGGTGCGATGAAGCACGTCAGGATCTTCATCGTCGTCGACTTGCCGGCGCCGTTCGGCCCGAGGAAGCCGAGGACTTCGCCCTTGCGGACTTCGAAGCTGGCGTTGTCGAGAGCGAGCTGCGGGCCGTAGCGCTTGGTGAGGTTCCGAGCCTCGATCATCACGTCCATGTCGCCTCTACGGTGCTCCGTGGCCAAACGGGGGCCGACCATAGCCGCTGCCCCATGGGAGTCAACTGCGGCCCCGAGCGCGGCACGAACGCGTGAACGACCGACGTATTCCGCCGTTCTGCGCTATCGGACGTACGTCCAGTCGACTCCTGGACGGATCTCCAGGTGTACGTGGTTGGCGTGCGCCGCGTCGTGGTGCGGAGTCAGCACCACCTGGAAGAGATCGCGCTGAACGGCTGCGCAGATCGCGCCGCGCATGCGGCGCGTCGCGTCGTCGTCGGTATCGTGCTCCGCGCACGGATCGTCACCGCGATCGCGATCGCTCCAGGCCTCGAGCACCGAGAGACGCGTGCCGTCGTCGAGCACGAACGCGAGCGCGTCGATCGCGAGCGCGTGCGCGTGGCCCGACACCCGGCGACCGCCAGCCACGCGCGCGCCGGGGCGGTAGATCGAGACGTGCTCGATCCGCGCGACACCCTGCGCGCGCAGGTCGGGCGCCCACGCCGCCAGCGCGACCGCGAGACGGCAGTCGATCACCGCGTGCACACCCTCGCCGGGCTCGATGCGGACGCCGTGGACCGCGCCCGCGAGCCGGATCGGGTACTCGACCCCGCGCGCCTCGGCCTGGGGCACTCGCTCGAACGCGACGCCGCCGTCGCGCAGCGCACGCTCGCACGCGGCGCGATCGAGGTCCCCGATCGATCGTCCGGATGCTGACGGCAGCGCGACAGAGCGGCGCACCCGCGGAGGAGCCACGGTCGCGCAGTCCTCGTCGATCGCGCGCGCATCGAGCCCACGCGGCAGCGGCACGTCGTCCGTGACCCATCCCCCGAGAACGACGGGGAGAACGAGCGCGAAGAGAGGACGCCAGCGCATCCGACGGATTGTCGAACATGGTTCCGCGAGATCGCGAGAAAGCAGCGCCCGGCGAACGGGCATGCTGGTTGCTGCAACGGATGGCGGCGCATGCGGCCACGAACCGCACCGGGGGCAATGCGCGCATGATGGCGGAAGATTCGGTCGATCCAATCGACTCAGCGTCGCGCGCGCGTGATGCTCGGTCTCCGAGCCGACCGCTCGCTGGAGGTTCCATGTCTCGCTCGAACGCCCGATGGCCGCTGCTCCGGAGCGGATGGCTCGTGGTCTCGCTCGCTTCGCTGCTCGCGTCGGTCGCTGGCTGTGGGCGCACCGAGCTCGATCTGTTCACCGACGGCGCGCCGGCGGTCGGACGCGACGCGAGCATCGACGGCGGGAGCGACGGTGGGGTCGACGGGGGGCGCGACGCCGGTCCGGACGCGAGCGACGGAGGCCGCGACGGCGGCGACGGCGGCGAGTGCACGCTCGACGTGGACTGCGACGACGCGCTGTTCTGCAACGGTCAGGAGCGATGCCGCGCGGGGGTGTGCGTCCCGGGTGCGCCGCCGGCGTGCGGCGACCCCGTCGAGTGCACCGTCGACCGCTGCGTCGAGGCGACGCGCAGCTGCGAGTCGATCCCGGACTCCTCGCGCTGCGGGGATGGGCTCGTGTGCGATCCGATGCTCGGATGCATCGAGCGCGTCTGTACCGTTGGCGCCGACTGCGACGACGGGTTCTTCTGCAACGGGCTCGAGCAGTGCCTCGGCGGGCGCTGCATCGCTGGGCCGACGCCCAGCTGCGACGACGGAATCGACTGCACCCTCGACGAGTGCAACGAGGCGCTCGACACCTGCAGCGGGACGCCGCTCGACTTCCGCTGCACCGACATGCGGTTCTGCAACGGCACCGAGCGCTGCAGTCCGATGGGGTGCGTGCTCGGGCCGCCCGTCGTGTGCAACGACGGCGACGTCTGCACCGTCGACGCCTGCGACGAGGGCGCGCGGACGTGCGTGAGCTTCCCTCGCGATCAGGACGGTGACGGGGTGGTCGCGCGCGCGTGCGGCGGTGGCGACTGCGACGACACGAACCCGCGTGTGCGACCGGGCGTGCCCGAGCTCTGCACCGATCGGATCGACAACGACTGCAACGATCGCGCGGACTGCAGCGACGCGGCGTGCATGGCGCTGCCGGTGTGCCGGATGTGCGTCCCCGAGATCTGCGACAGCGGACGCGACGACGACTGCGACGGAGCGATCGACTGCGCCGACTCGGACTGCGGCGGATCGCCCGCGTGCGTCTGTGCGTCCCCGCCGCCCTTCGAGCTGCGCTGCAGTGATCGCGTCGACGAGGACTGCGACGGTCTGACCGACTGCGCCGACTCGGACTGCTTCGGACGCCCGGAATGCAGGGTGTGCGCGCCGGCGGAGACGCGCTGCGCCGACGGGCTCGACGAGGACTGCGACGGAGCGATCGACTGCGCGGACAGCGAGTGCGCCGCTCGGCCCGAGTGCCGCATGTGTCTCCCGAGCGAGATCTTCTGTGGCGACGGCGACGACGAGGACTGCGACGGAGCGATCGACTGCGCCGATCCGGACTGCGCCGGTTCGCGCGTGTGCTGCCGCCCCACCCCCGAGGTGTGTGGCAACGCGAGCGACGACGACTGCGACGGGCGCATCGACTGCGTCGATCCCGACTGCCTCGCGAGCCCGGTGTGCTGCATGCCGCGCACGGAGATCTGCGACAACCTGCGCGACGACGACTGCGACGGGCTCGCCGACTGCAGCGACTCGCTCAGCTGCTCCCGCCATCCGGCATGCGCGATGTGCTTCCCCGAGGTCTGCGTCGGCAGGGTCGACGACGACTGCGACGGGCGCATCGACTGCGACGACTCCGACTGCTTCGCCGATCCGGCGTGCGACGTGTGCGTCCCGCGGCCCGAGCTCTGCTCGGGTGGCGACGACGAAGACTGCGACGGACGCGTGGACTGCGCCGATCCCGACTGCACCGGAGCGCCGGGCTGCGGGATGTGCGTACCGCGGCCGGAGGTCTGCTTCGACGGCACCGATCAGGACTGCGACGGGCAGATCGACTGCGCGGATCCGGACTGTGCGCTCGATCCGTCCTGCCGCGTCTGCACGCCCGAGGACTGCAGCAACGGCGTGGACGACGACTGCGATGGGCGCAGCGACTGCTCCGACACCTCCGACTGCAGCTTCGATCCGGCGTGCCGCACGTGCACGCTCGAGGCGTGCAGCAACGGCATCGACGACGACTGCGACGGAATCGTCGACTGCATGGACACCGACTGCGCGCGGTCGCCTGCGTGCCTGACCTGTTCGCCCTCGGAGATCTGCCGCAACGGCCGGGACGACGACTGCGACGGAGAGCTCGACTGCGACGACGCCGAGTGCGCGGGCACGCCGATCTGCTCGTTCTGCCTGCCCTTCGAGCTCTGCGGCAGCGGGATCGACGACGACTGCAACGGCCTCGTCGACTGCGACGACGCCGCGTGCGTGGGCGATCCGTCGTGCGCGCCGGGATGTGTGCCGGAGGCCTGCCGCAACGGGCGCGACGACGACTGCGACGGTGCGTTCGACTGCGACGATCCGGACTGCGCGGGGACGCCGCTCTGCCTCGTGTGCCTGCCCTTCGAGATCTGCAACAGCGGATTCGACGAGGACTGTGACGCGCGCATCGACTGCGACGACCTCGACTGCCAGTTCGATCCGGGCTGTGGGATCTGCCAGCCCTTCGAGATCTCGTGCTCGAACGCGTTCGACGACGACTGCGACGGACGCAGCGACTGCGCGGACCCCGACTGCTCGCTCGAGCCGATGTGCTGCGTCGCGGCGGGGCCGGAGGACTGCGACAACGGCTTCGACGACGACTGCAACGGCGCGCCCGACTGCGCGGACCCCGTCTGCGCGAGCGATCCCGCGTGCTGCTTCTTCGTCGGACCGGAGGAGTGCACGAGCGGCTTCGACGAAGACTGCAACGGCCTCGTCGACTGCGGCGACCCTGCGTGCACGGGCGCCCCGGCGTGCTGCGTGCCGACCGGGCCGGAGGTGTGCGGCAACCGCATCGACGACGACTGCGACGGTGCGTTCGACTGTCGTGACCGCGACTGCCTGGGCTCGCCGTTCTGCGCGGCTCCGGACGGCGGTCTCCCCCGGGATGGCGGTGCTGGCGACGCGGGGCCTCCGGGCGACGCGTCGGTGATGTGCACGGTCGACGAGGTGACCGTGGCCGACTGCACGAACGGGCTCGACGACGACTGCGACGGCGACGCCGACTGCGACGACGCGACCTGCACGCCGTTCGGCGCGAGCGTCGACGAGTGCTGCAACGGCATCGACGACAACGGGAACGGCTTCGTCGACGAGTTCGGCTGCCGATGCGAGACCAACGGCGACTGCAGCGACGGCAACGTGTGCTGGCGCGAGACGTTCTCGGTCTGCGCGCCGCGCTGCAACTTCATCGGCGGAGACTCGCTCTGCCAGATGATCGATCCGTCGCTGCGCTGCGATCTCGTGACCGGCACCTGCACCTTCTGATCGCGGTACGGGCCACGGCGCGAGGTCGGCGCGAGCGCGCGTGACCTCGCGCACGTGGAGCGGCGCTGAATCGCTATTCAGCGCTCGGCGCTTTGGGTACCGTCGTGCGCGCGGAGGTCCCGATGACGCGCACGACACCTCGGATCGCGCTCGCTGCGATCCTGCTCGTCGGTGGGCTGGGCGGCGGAGCGAGCGGATGCACCGCGTCGCCGCGCCCGGTCCTCGAGGGCCGGAGCGAGCTGCCGATCGTGAACGGCGAGCGCGAGCTCGGCGAGGACGCGGTCGTGCTGGTGCAGGGCGTGATCGGCGTGTGCACCGGGACACTGATCACGGACCGCGTCGTGCTGACGGCGAAGCACTGCGTGCAGTCGCGCGGGATGGAGAGCCCTGCGCCGCCGTCGTTCTTCGCGATCGGCGTCGGCAACCGCAGCGGCGCGACGACGGCGCACCGCGTCCGCGAGATCCTCACGACGCCGGGCGGCTTCTTCGGCTCGGCGATCATCGACGGCAGCGACATCGCGCTGATGGTCCTCCGCGCACCGATCGAGGGCGTCGAGCCGATCCCGGTGCGTCGCGAGTCGCCGAGCGATCTGATCGGCCGTGAGGTCACCGCGATCGGCTTCGGGCAGACGCCCGCCGGCGAGACCGGCATCAAGTACCGAACGACGACGACGATCGAGTCGGTCACCGGAGCGGTGCTCACCGGGCGAGAGGCGATCTGTCAGGGCGACTCCGGCGGGCCGCTCCTGCTCGAGAGCGACGGCACGCGACCGCGCGAGATCGTCGGCGTCGCGTCGTACGGACAGACGATGGTGGGCGGGCCGAGCTGCCCCGCGGTGCTCGATGCGTGGAACCGCGTCGACATCCTGCTCGATCTCGTCGACCGCGCGATCCTGCTGAGCGGCGGCTGCGTCGCCCGCGGCGAAGAGACGTGCAATTCGCTCGACGACGACTGCAACGGCGAGGTCGACGAGGGATGCGCGGCGCTGGGTGCGACGTGCGAGATCGACGCGGACTGCGCGCTCGCGCCGCTGCCCGAGACGCTCCGCGAGGGCGCGCCGGCGTCGGTGATCTGCGCGGACGTCGGCGGCACGCGGCGTTGCGCCCTGCCCTGCGATCCGCTGGCGCCCGCGCGCGGCTGTGGCGCGATCGAGGTCCCGTTCCGCGGGGAGAGCGTGGCGGTCGACGGCTTCTACTGCGCGCGCACCAGCGGCTGCGAGGGGCTCTGCGTCGAGGGCGTGGCAGGCATGCTCGGCAACGCCGAGCCGTGCAGCGCGGACACCGAGTGCGCGAGCCTCCACTGCGCGGACCTCGGAGGCGCGCGCGTGTGCGCGACGCCGTGCCTCGGTGACGCGGTGTCGTGCCCCTCGACCGAGGTGTGCAGCGCGAGCGCGGGCGCGTGCGGGATCTGCGCCGCTGCGGCGTCGCGGCCGACGGAACGCGGGCGCGGTGAGCCGTGCACGGACGTGGGCC
>JALYRN010000781.1 GCA_030855295.1 Myxococcota bacterium
GCTGACGATCGAGGCGCACGCGCCGCCGGGCCGCGCCGCGCTCGTGCTCGACGTGTTCTACGAGGGGCGGTGGGTGCACACCGCGACGATCGAGCCGGGCGAGGTCTCCCTCCCGTTCGAGCTCTCCCGACCGGGGCTCTACCGTCTGCAGGCGCACGCCGATCCGTTCGGGGGCGAGCGGGCCGCCGCGCGCTACGTGCTGCTCGCGGCCGAGGGCGCCGAGCCGTCCCTCGAGCCCGCGCGCGCGTTCCTCGGCGACGCCGGCATCCAGCTCTCCGACGGCACCAGTGATCCTCGGATGCTGCTGGCCGGCGCAGAAGAAGAGGTGCGCACGCTGCCGACCGCCGCGTCCGGGCTCGAGGCGGATCGCGCGCGCGTCGCATCGCGCCAGCACCGACTGCACGTGATCGCCGCGATCGCGCTGGCGCTGGGGATCGCGGTCGTCCTGATCACGATGCTCCGGCGGGGCCTCGGCGCCGCCGCCGAAGCGCGCGACGTCATGCGGGAGGCCGGCGATGCCGAGGCGAGCAGCCCGCGCACCCGCACCCGCATGACGATCGCCGTGCTCGCGATGGTCGGCGCCGTCGCGGTCGCGCTGCTCGCGGGCGCCGCGCTGATCCTGGCGCGCGCGGCCATCGTCGCGTGGTGAGGCGCGGCGGCAATAACGCGGTCGTTCCGCGCGTTGCGCGCCCACCGGGGGCCGCTTAGTCTGCCCCCGCTGATCTCCCTCTCCGCCCGTGCTCCCGAGGCTTTCCCCGCATGTTCCAGGACATCCTGAAGAAGGTCTTCGGCACCAGCCACGACCGCCAGATCAAGAAGATCCAGCCGCGCGTCGCGGCCATCAACGCGCTCGAGCCCGGGATCCAGAAGCTCACCGACGCCCAGATCAAGGCGAAGACCGGCGAGCTCCGTCAGAAGCTCGACAACGGCGCGAGCCTCGACGACATCCTCTACGAGTCGTTCGCGGTCGCTCGCGAGGCGAGCAAGCGCTCGCTCGGGATGCGCCACTACGACGTGCAGCTGATCGGCGGCATGGTCCTGCACGACGGCAAGATCGCCGAGATGAAGACGGGCGAGGGCAAGACCCTCGTCGCCACGCTGCCTTGTTATCTCAACGCGCTCTCGGGCAAGGGCGTGCACGTCGTCACGGTCAACGACTACCTCGCGCGTCGTGACGCCGAGTGGATGGGCCGTCTCTACAATTTCCTGGGTCTCAGCTACGGGGTGATCATCCCGCAGCAGAGCGATGCCGCGAAGCGAGCCGCGTACCGGGCCGACATCACGTACGGCCAGAACAACGAGTACGGGTTCGACTATCTCCGCGACAACATGAAGTTCAGCATCTACGACTATGCGCAGAGAGAGCTGAATTTCGCGATCGTCGACGAAGTCGACTCCATCCTGATCGACGAGGCGCGCACGCCTCTGATCATCAGCGGGCAGGGCGACGTCGCGAGCGACAAGTACCTGCGCATCGCGAAGATCATGCCTCGTCTGCGCAAGGACGAGCATTACGTCGTCGACGAGAAGATGCACAGCGCGACGCTCACCGAGGAGGGCATCGAGTTCGCGCAGCGCATGTTCCGCGAGGCCAAGGTCATCGAGACCGAGAACCTCTTCGATCCGGTCAACCTCGAGGCGCTGCACATCCTCAACAAGTCGCTGGTCGCGCACACGCTCTACAAGCGCGACCAGCACTACATGGTCACCGACGATCACAAGGTCGTCATCGTCGACGAGTTCACCGGCCGCGTGCTCGCGGGGCGCCGCTGGTCCGACGGTCTGCACCAGGCGGTCGAGGCCAAGGAAGGCGTCCCGATCCAGGCGGAGAACCGCACGCTCGCGACGATCTCCTTCCAGAACTACTTCCGCCTCTACAAGAAGATCGCCGGCATGACCGGCACCGCCGACACCGAGGCGCCCGAGTTCCTCAAGACGTACAAGCTCGAAGTCACCGTCATCCCGACGAACAAGCCGATCACCCGGCTCGATCAGGAAGACCTCGTCTTCAAGACCGAGAAGGAGAAGTTCAAGGCGGTCTACGAGGACATCGTCGAGTGCAACAAGGCGGGTCAGCCCGTCCTCGTCGGCACCACGAGCGTCGAGAAGAGCGAGGCGCTCGCGCGCCTGCTCGAGAAGGCCGGCGTCGCCCACTACGTGCTGAACGCGAAGCAGCACGAGCGCGAGGCCTACGTCGTCGCGCAGGCCGGCCGCAAGGGCGCGATCACGATCGCGACCAACATGGCCGGCCGCGGCACCGACATCCTGCTCGGGGGCAACCCCGAGATGCTCGGCCGCTACAACGTGATGGATCGCGCGCGCGCCGAGGGGAACACCGAGCTGCTCGGGAACCGCGAGGCGTTCGACGCCGCGGTGAAGGAGGAGCAGACGAAGCTCGAGCGCGAGTGCGCGATCGAGAAGAAGGAAGTGCTCGCCGCGGGCGGCCTCCAGATCGTCGGCACCGAGCGCCACGAGTCGCGCCGCATCGACAACCAGCTCCGCGGCCGCGCGGGTCGCCAGGGCGATCCGGGCGCGTCGCGCTTCTATCTGTCGCTCGAAGACGACCTGATGCGCATCTTCGCGGGCGAGCGCATCCAGTCGATGATGACGACGCTCGGGATGGAGGAGGGCGTCCCGATCGAGCACAAGTGGGTCACTCGCTCGGTCGAGAACGCGCAGAAGAAGGTCGAGGAGCGCAACTTCGACATCCGCAAGAACCTGCTCGAGTACGACGACGTGATGAACCAGCAGCGCAAGAGCATCTATGCGCTGCGCCGCCAGGTCCTCGAGGGCGAGTACCGCACGGTCCCGACCGAGGACGAGATCGCGGCCGGCAAGGTGCCCGAGCCGGTCGTGAAGGAGACGAACGAGGATCTGAGTAAGCGCGCGAAGCCGACGCTCGAGCGCATGGTCAAGGTGCACGGCTCGCGCACGGCGCCGCCGACGCCGCCGGCGCAGCCCGCGCCTCCGCCGCGCAACGCGACGAGCGATCAGCTCAACGCGTTCAACGACGCGATCCAGGCGTACGACGTCGCGATGCGCGAGTGGGACGCGATGATGCGCGTCTGGCAGGAGCAGGCGCTCGCGACGAAGGTCTCCGACCTCGAGGAGGTCCGTCCCGTCGCGCTCGAGCGCAACGTCTACGACGTGTTCGGTACGCGCGTCTCGCTCGACAAGATCGCGAAGAAGCCCACGCAGGTGCTCGAGGTCCTCGAGGCGCAGGTCGGCCTGTCGCTGACCGAGCAGCGCGAGCGGATGCTCGATCTGATCGACGACATCGTCGGCAAGCTCGCGCTGCGCGCGTGCCCGCCGAACAAGCACGCGGAGGACTGGGACCTCGAGGGGCTGCGCACGGCGTACGAGGAGACCTTCGGCATCCGCGCGAGCGGCATCGAGAAGTTCACCGACGCGGAGGATCTCGCGCAGCGCCTCTACGCCGACGCCGAGGCCGTGCTCCTGAAGAAGGAGAAGGAGATCGGCCCCGAGAACTTCCTGCGGGCGTTCCGGAACTTCTACCTGCGCGAGATCGATCGTCAGTGGCTCGACCACCTGACGAACATGGACCAGCTCCGCGACGGCATCGGCCTGCGTGGCTACGGCCAGCGCGATCCGAAGAAGGAGTACAAGAAGGAGGGCTACGACCTCTTCCTCGCGATGACCGAGAGCATCAAGGCGCAGGTCGCCTTCCAGATGTTCCGAGTGCAGGTGATGCGCGAGGAGGACGTGCGGCGCCTCGAGGAGCAGCGCCGTCGCGAGGTCGACGCGCAGCAGCAGCGCATGCGCACCGGTCACGTCGCGAG
>JALYRN010000112.1 GCA_030855295.1 Myxococcota bacterium
ATGCGCGGTCGCGAGGCGTGGCTGGCCGGGGCGGCGGGCCCGGCGAGCGTGGTCTTCGCGCTCGACGGCGACTTCGAGCGACGGCTGGTGATCGGGGCGAGGGTGGTGCAGGCGGTGGCGGCGCACGCGTCGGAGCGTCACCTGGGCGCGTTCGTGCTGAGCGACGGGGACGACCTGCGGTGGATCGGGTGGTCGTGCGAGTGAGCGTCGGCAGGAGTGCTCGCTCCGGAGGAACCGCACGGGAGTGCGCTCGGCGCGCGGACGGCAGGACCCCGGAGTGAGCGAGCCGATCTTGCGACAGGACTGGAGCGCGCTCGCGCGCCTCGTCAGGCGACGAGCTTCATCGCGCGGCCGACCTTGGTGAAGGCGGCGATCGCGCGGTCGATGTGCTCGGGCGTGTGCGCGGCGCTCATCTGGGTGCGGATGCGCGCGGCGCCCTTCGGAACGACCGGGAACGAGAAGCCGATCACGTAGATGCCCTCGGCCATCATGCGCTCGGCCATCTCGGAGGCGACCTTCGCGTCGCCGATCATCACCGGGATGATCGGGTGGCCGGCGCCGGCGAGCGTGAAGCCGACGGCCTGCATGCCCTCGCGGAAGCGCGCGCTGTTCTGGCGGACGCGGACGCGGAGCTCGTCGCTCGACTCGAGGAGGTCGAGGCACGCGATCGAGGTGGCGGCGATCACGGGGGCGAGCGTGTTGGAGAACAGATAGGGGCGCGAGCGCTGACGGAGCATCTCGACGATCTGCTTGCGCGCCGAGGTGTAGCCGCCGGACGCGCCGCCGAGCGCCTTGCCGAGCGTGCCGGTGAGGATGTCGACGCGGCCGAGCACGCCGCAGTGCTCGTGGGTGCCGCGGCCGTTCTCGCCGACGAAGCCGACGGCGTGCGAGTCGTCGACCATCGTCATCGCGCCGTAGCGATCGGCGAGATCGCAGATGCTCGCGAGGTCCGCGACGATGCCGTCCATCGAGAAGACGCCGTCGGTCGCGACGAGGATGCGCTTGGCGCCGGCGGCGCGTGCTTCCTTCAGCTTGGCCTCGAGGTCGGCCATGTCGTTGTTGGCGTAGCGGAAGCGCTTGGCCTTGCAGAGGCGGACGCCGTCGATGATCGATGCGTGGTTGAGCGCGTCGGAGACGATGGCGTCTTCTTCGCCGAGGAGCGCCTCGAAGAGCCCGCCGTTCGCGTCGAAGCAAGACGAGTAGAGGATCGTGTCGTCGGTGCCGAGGAAACGCGAGAGCCGCGCCTCGAGCTCCTTGTGAACGCTCTGCGTGCCGCAGATGAAGCGGACCGAGGCCATCCCGTAGCCGAGCTCGGGCAGCGCGTTCGTCGCCGCCTCGACGAGCGCCGGATGATCGGCGAGCCCGAGATAATTGTTCGCGCAGAAGTTCAGGACATCGCCGCCGCCCTGCACGCGGATGATCGCGTCCTGCGGCGACGCGATCACGCGCTCCGCCTTGTACAGCCCCTGCTCCCGCAGCGAAGCCAGCTCACGATCGAGATGCTCCAGAAACCCCAAATCCGCCATGCCGCCGAGAATGCGGGGACAGGATCGCGCCTGCAAGTGCGCGGAATCACGCTGTTCCTGCGGGCAGTCGTACAAACTATCAGGAACGCCTGAGAAAACGCGCGGTCTCTTCGGCGGCCCTCGAGCCGTCCGGTCGCAGGAGCCGACGCGCGTACGGCGCGCTCGCGAGCTCGTGCTCCGCGATCTCTTGCACGTCCGCGGCGTCGAGCGCCGCCGCGCCGCCGCGCCGGCACGCCGCGATCAGCTCGAGGTGCCGCTCCGCGCGCTCCGACGCGTTCGCCCCCAGAGACATCCACCACGGCGAGGGCGTCCAGAGCGACGGCGGAACGATGGACTGTTCTGCGCGACCCGTGTGGAGCGCGAACGTGCTCCAGCGGTAGTGCGCCAGGTCGTCGACCATTCCCGCGCGTTCGGGGTTCAGCTCCACGTACGGCACGAGGCGCGCGAGGTACGTCTCGTCGAGCACCGGCTTGCATCGGTAGCGCTCCTGGAAGAGCTTGCCGCTCGCGCCGCGGCGTTGGTTGCGAAAGACCGCGTACTGCTGTCCGACGCGGTGCATGCACGCGGAGAGCATCTCGACCGACAGCGGCGTCGCGACGAGGTGCACGTGGTTCGTCATCAACACGAGCGCATGGATGGCGAGCTCGTACTGGTGAGCGGCGCGCTCGAGCTCTCGCAGGAAGCGCGCGTAGCACGTCCAGTAGGAGAACAGTCTGCGGCGGTTGTTGCCGCGCCAGATGAGGTGGTGGGGGACGCCGGGGACGACGGTGAGCGCGCGCGGGGGGCGAGACATGCCGCGCTTTTCGGGCGTCGGCGCGGGCGGTTTCGCCTGCGTTTTCGATAGATCGTACGACTGCCCGCAGGAGCTTAGTAGTTTCAGGCAGTTACGGGCGCGATCCTGTCCCCAGGGTGGTGGCGGCGGTGGCGAAGATTTGGGAGAGCTCGGTGTAGAGGAGCTCGCCTTCGGCGGCGTTGCCGGCGGAGGGGTCGCCGAAGTAGGCGTGGGCGCCGCCGGCCTCGAGGAAGGTCTTCTTGCCGTCGCGGATGGCGCGGCTGAGCGAGGTGGGGTTCGGCGCGAGGGACTCCGCGCGCTCGGTGCGCACGAGGAAAGGATCCGCCGCGAGCACGAGGCTGGTCTCGTAGCTGCCCGCGTGGCACGCGCCGCTCTTGAACTCTTCGCCGAGACGCAGCGCATGCGGCTTGCGCGTGACGTCCGGGAACTCGACCCGCGCTCCCCGCGCGCGCGCTTCCTCCGCGCCCTCGCGCAGCGCCCGCAGGTTCTCGGGCTCGAGGTGCGCGTTGCAGATCACGACCCCGCGGAACCCCGTGCGCATCGCGCCGAGGATGACGTCGCGCACCAGCGCCTTCGCGGTGTCGAACGGCAGCGAGATCGTTCCCGAGAACTCGCTCGCGTAGTCGGTCACCGCATACGCGAGCGCCGGGAGCACGATCGCCGGCACGCCGTCGCGAAGCAGCAGCCGATGCGCGCGCCGCGCCGCCTCCCGCGAGATGACGACGTCGGTCGAGAGCGGTAGGTGCGGCCCGTGCGCCTCGGTCGCGCCCGTCGGCAAGAGCGCGATCGCCCCGCGCGCGATCACCTCGCGCGCCTCCTCGTACGTCATCTCCGAGAGATCCACGCGCGTCGACCACACCTCAGACATCGGCGAGCTCCCGGCGCAGCACCTTGCCGCGATCGTTGCGCGGCAGCGCGTCCACGAAGCGCACGATGCGCGGGAATTTGTAGCGGGCGAGCCGCGTCTTCGTGTGCTCCTGGAGCGAGGCGATCATCGTGGCGTCACGCGCGAACCCCGCCCTCAGCACCACGACCGCCTTCGGCACGCTCATGCCGTCCTCGTCGAGCGCGCCGACCACCGCGCACTCCTGCACCGCCTCGTGCGTCGCGAGGCAGTCCTCGACCTCGAGCGGCGAGACGAACATGCCGCGCACCTTGAGGATGTCGTCGCCCCGGCCCGAGTAGTAGTAGTAGCCCTCGGCGTCGCGCTGGAAGAGATCGGCGCTGACCACCCAGTCGCCGCCGACGAACGTGCTCTTGCTCTTCTCGGCGTCTCCCCAGTAGCAGAGCGCCGCGCTGTCGCCGCGCACCCAGAGCCGACCGATGTCGCCGTCGGCGACGTCCTGTCCCTCGGCCCCGACGATGCGCGCTTCGTAGCCGGGCACGAGCTTGCCGAGCGAGCCGAGCTTCACGTCGCCCGGCGCGTTCGAGATGTAGATGTGGAAGAGCTCCGCGCTCCCGATGCCGTCGAGGATCTCGCACCACCCGCGCGCTCTCCAGCGCTCGTAGAGCGGCGCCGGGAGCGCCTCGCCCGCGCTGAGGCACATGCGCAGCGTCGAGAGATCCGCGCTCGCGCTCTCGGGATGATCGAGCATCTGCCGGATCATCGCGGGCACGTTCGAGAGCACGGTGACGCCGTGCTTCGCGATCTCCGCGAAGAGCCGCTCGGGCGTCGGCTTGTCGGCGAAGAACACCGCCGTCCCTCCGAAGCGGAACGGGAACATCAGGTTCGTCCCCGTTGCGTATCCGAAGAAGAGCCGCGAGACGCTGAGGAAGACGTCGTCCTCGCGCAGCTGCAGCACCTGCTTCGGGTAGAGCTCGGTGTTGTACGGGAAGTCGTGATGGAAGTGCACCGCGCCCTTGGGCTTGCCGGTGGTGCCGCTCGTGAAGAGCCAGCCGGCGACGTCGTCGCGCGACGTGTCGGCGTTCTCGGTGCGATCGCTCGACGCCGCGAGCGCCGGCTCCCACGCCTCGAAACCGGCGCGCTCCATCTCCGCGGAGAGCTCGCCGACCACCAGCCGCACGCGGCAGCGCGGATGCTTCGCGAGCGCGGGCGCGAGACGATCCATGGTGCTCGCGTCGGCGATCACGGCGCGCGCGCGTGTGTAGCCGAGCAGGTAGTCGAGGTCCGCCTCGGTCGCGAGCGGATTGCCCATG
This sequence comes from Myxococcota bacterium, assembly GCA_030855295.1. Lineage (GTDB taxonomy): Bacteria > Myxococcota_A > Polyangia > Polyangiales > Sandaracinaceae > Sandaracinus. Next base: position 4,477 of record JALYRN010000112.1, read on the forward strand.
CAGAACACCGCGCCGCTCTTCAAGATCCCGAACCACGCCGCCGCGAACTCGATCCCGTCGAAGAGCAGCAAGAGCACCCGATCCTCGAGGTCGATGCCGCGATCGCGCAGCGCGAACGACGCGCGGTTCGCGAGCGACTGCATCTCGTCGTAGGTCCAGCGGCGATCACCGACCTTCACCGCGACGCGCGCCCCGCGACCCTCGCGGATCCTCGCGTCGAGGAAGTAGTCGGCCATGTTGAAGCGCTCGGGGAACGTCGGCTGCTCGTGCATGGGGCGACGAGCCTACCCGATCGCGCGCGCTCCGATCACCGATCAGCGCGGAACGTCGAGCTCGATCGCATGCGCTCCCGCGCGCACCGAGTAGTGCCCCGGCGCGAGCTGCCCGAGGAAGTGCCAGTGCTCCCAGCGAGTCGGCTCGATGCCGGGTGCGCAGTCGCAGTCGACCTCGGGCGGCGCGCAGTTGCGAGGCAGGAGCGCGATCGCGAACGGCGACGGCGACTCGAGCCGCTCGATCAGCGAGGTCGGCGTGCTGCAGCAGTACGTCTCCTCGAGCGAGAGCACCGCCCAGTGTCCGCGCGGGTCGTCCGACTGCAGCGACTCGTCGGGCGCCGCGAGCCGCAGCCCGCGCACCTCCGGCCCCGGCGCGCAGCTCGCCGGGTCGACGATCGCGATCTCCCGATGCGCCCCGCCGCCGATCGCGATCACCACCGTGCCGGCGTCGTCGCGCCCGGGATGCAGCGCCGTGACCTCGTAGCCGGGATCGACGCACGGATCCTCGCTGCTGCAGTCGCAGAGCTCGATCCCGACCGCGCTCCCGCCCTCGCGCCCGAAGCGCACGCTCGCCTCGGGCACGCAGCCACATCCGCGGCCCATGTGGTGCCGCATCAAGAGCGGGATGTCCTCTCCGCGCGCGATCGCGAGCGGGGCATGCACCTCGTCGCCCTGCACCGAGTGGCAGTCGCTCTCGCGCACCTCGATCTCGCAGCGCTGATCGCCCGCGACCACCGAGACCCAGCCCACGCCGAACGCGCCGAGCTCGATCCGCTCGCTCTCCGGCGGGCCGTCGCAGGCGCACGCCTCGCAGCACGAGCAAGCATCCCACCACGTCGTGATCTCGAGCTCGCGCGGCCCGCGCGCATCGAGCCGCGTGCGCGCTCCCTCCGGCGAGCAACACGACGCCGGCGAGTGCGTGACCGTCACGGCGATCGCATCGCCGGGCCCGACGATGCGGGGGCACGCGAGCTCGCTCACGACGGACGGCACCTCTTCGCACGCGCCTCCGTCGTCGATCCCGCCGCCCGCGTCGCGTCGTCCGATGCCCGCGTCGGCCCCGTCGTCGCGTCGGTCGCGCACATGCGATGCGAAGCATCCCGGCATCAGCAGGAGCGCGGGGAGTGCAAGGTTGAGCCACGGGCGCATGCGCGCGCCGCGGCAGCAGAACGCGTGCCAGAGGTAGAAACCCACCGAGATCGGGGTAGCATCGGACCGTGTACACACGTCACCCCACGCTTCTCTTCGGATCCCTGTTCGCTCTCTCGATCGCGATCGCAGGCTGCAAGGGCGGCGGGCCCGGCGGCGGCGACGGCACGTCGACCGAGACCTGCATCCCCGGCGAGACGCTGATCCTCGGGTGCGCGAGCGCGTGCGCGATCGGCAGCTGCGCGGGCAGTGGGTCCATCCGCGTCTGCGACGGCATCCTCGACGTCACTGGGTGCCGCGGCACCACCGACACGGCCGCGTTCGTCAGCGTCAGCGGCAACGACTGCGGCGGCGATGACTCCTGCCCGCGCGGGCGGCTGGTGTGCCCGGGCTCGGGCTCGATCACGATCGTGCCGCGCCCGCAGTCGTCGTTCAGCGAGTTCACCTGCGAGTGGGAGCTCGAGCATCGCGGCATCCTCCCGCCCGGCGGGCGCGCTGGAGAGACCGTCGCCTGCAGCGCGGGCGCGACGTACGTGGTCGGCTGCTCCCAGGCGTGCGGCGTCGGCGAGTGCGAGGGAAGCCCTCAGCTCCGGATCTGCGACGGCACCACGCCAGTTGCCGAGTGCGCGGCCGGGACGAGCGCGCAGCTCGAGTCCGGCACCAGCTTCCGTTCCTGCAGCTGTCGACCGCGCGTCGTGCGGTGCCCGGCGTCGGGGCGATTCACGATCGCGCCGGTCACCGACAGCGACGACATCTGCGAGTGGGACCTCTTCCAGGCGCCGCATCGCGAGGACGGCACCGAGGTGTGCAGCCCGGGGCAGCGCGTCGCGGTCGGATGCTCCGAGGAGTGTGGCCTGGGCACGTGTCAGGCGCAGTCGCGCCTGCGCGTCTGCGACGGCAACATGACGCCCGAGCAGTGCCGCGCCGCGACGACCTCCTCGATGTGGCTCGCGGAGGGCAGCCCTGGCGCGTGCGGCGGCGGCGACTGTCCGCAGGCGACGCTCACGTGTCCCGGCAGCGGCGCGATCACGGTCGTGACCGGCACCGGCGCGAACACCGTGTACGCGTGCGACTGGGCGATGCGCAACGCCGGCATCGGCGAGTGACGCGAGGCGCGCGCGCGCGCGATCCGATCGGCTACGCTGCGATCGAGGTGAGCCCGATCCGAGACGCTCTTCCGCCCCGCCGCGCCGCGCGTCTGCCGGGGCGCGCCGTCGTCGCCCTGCTGATCGGCGTCGCCGCGCTCGGATGCGGTCGCGGACGCGATCCCGGGACGATCGAGTGCACGCCCGGCGAAGCGCTGCTGGTCGGGTGCTCCAGCGCGTGCGGCGTCGGATCGTGCAGCGGCGATCCGGTGCTGCGCGTCTGCGACGGGAGCATCGACTCGCGCGCTTGCGCGGACGCGCTCGCGATCCTCGGAGAGAGCGACGACTCGTGCGAGACGCTGTGTCCATCGACGCGCGTCGTGTGCCCCGCGAGCGGACGGATCACGGTCGTGCACCGCGCGTTCCGCGAGGGCGCGTACACCTGCGACTGGTCGGTCGCGCCGTCCGCCGCGCCCGCGACCCTGCGCGCGACGGGCGACGCAGGCCGCGCGCGAGAGCTCTGACGAGCTCCGCGCGCAGCCAGGAGCTCAGCTCCCGACCGAGGTCGGGAACGCGTCGCGGCTCGCGAAGCGGGCGACGTGGTGCTCGTCGTCGCCGAACTGCGTGCAGAGGACCTGCATGCGCTTGAAGTAGAGGCCGATGTCGTGCTCGTCGGTGATGCCGATCCCGCCGTGGAGCTGGAGGCTCTCCTGGGTCGCGTACTTGCCGCCGACGCTCAGGCGCGCCTTCGCGATCGAGACCGCGCGCCGTCGCTCGTCGACGTCGTCCTCGTCGGCGCGCACGCACGCGAGGATCGACGTGCTCTCGAGCAGCTGCGCCTGCACGAACATGTCGACGCATCGATGCTGGAGCACCTGGAAGGTGCCGATCGGCACGCCGAACTGCTTTCGCACCTTGAGGTACGAGGTCGTCATCTCGAGCACGGTGCGCGCGATGCCGAGCCCCTCCGCGCACGCCGCCGCCGCGCCCATGTCCATCGCCCACTCGAGCGCGGCGCCCGCATCGCCGCTCGCGAGCCGGCGATCCTCGCCGACCTCGGCGCCCTCGAACCGCACGTTCGCCGCGCGGCCCGAGTCCATCGTGGTGAAGCTCTGGACCTCGACGCCCTTCGTCTTCGCGTCGACGACGAAGAGCGCGAGCGCTCCGTCCTCGGTGCGCGCCGACACCACGAGGTGATCCGCCGCGTGCCCGTTGAGCACGAAGATCTTGTCGCCGCTCAGCGTCCATCCGCCGCTCGACTTGCGGGCGGTGGTCGCGACGCGCGTGACGTCGTAGCGAGCGCCGCGCTCCTGCCACGCCAGCGCGAGGCTGGTTTCGCCCTCGATCATCGGCGACAGGAACTTCGCCTGCTGCTCGGCGTTGCCCGCCTTGAGGATCGGCCATCCGGCGACCACGACGCTCGCGATGTACGGCTCGGGCACCAGCGAGGTGCCGAGCTTCTCGATCACCAGCGACGCGTCGTAGAAGCGCAGCCCCAGCCCGCCGACCGACTCCGGGTAGAAGAGGCCGAGCCAGCCGAGCTCCGCCATCTGCTTCCAGACCGACATCTCCCAGTTGCGCGGATCGCCTTCGCCGCCGTGGCGCTGCGGGGCTCCCTCGACGTGCGGCATCGTGCGCAGCTTGCGCAGCCGCTCGACCGGCGACGTCTTCTTCGCGAAGCTCGCCGCCGAGTCGGCGAGCATCTTCTGTTCCTGCGTGAGCTCGAAATCCATCTTCGTCCTCCTCTTCCGATGCTCACGCCTGCGCGGGCAGGCCCAGGATCCACTTCGCGATCACGTTCCGCTGGATCTCGTTGGACCCGCCGTAGATCGTGGTCGCGCGCGTGTAGTTGAACGCCGAGGGCACCCACTGCTCCGACGGCGAGAGCACGCCGGGCGGTGAGAACCACGCCATGCACGAGGGCCCCATCACGTCCATCGCGAGCTCCATCGCGTCCTGCAGGATCTCGGAGCCGCGGATCTTCAGGACGCTCGACTCCGGCCCCGGCGCGTGGCCCAGCTGCGCGCCCGCGAGCGCGCGATAGTTCTGCATGCGCAGCGCCTCGAGCTCGATCTCGAGCCGCGCGATGCGCCCGCGGAACGCCGAGTCCTCGAGCAGCCCGTGCTCCTGCGCGATCTGCTTCACGCGGTAGATCGCGCGCGTGCTCAGGCCCACCGCGGCGATCAGCGTGCGCTCGTGCCCGAGCAGCGCCTTCGCCATCGTCCAGCCGCCGTCGACGGGGCCGACGACGTTGCTCTGCGGCACCACCGCGTTGTCGAAGTAGGTGTCGCAGAACGCCGCCGTGTGCCCGGTCGTCAGCATCGGCACGGCCTTCACGCCCGGCGTCTTCATGTCGATCAGCAGGAACGAGATGCCGGCCTGCTTCTTCACGCCCGGGTTGGTGCGCACGAGGCAGAAGATCCAGTCCGCGTACTGCCCGTAGGTCGTCCACGTCTTCTGGCCGTTGACGACGAAGTTGCCCTTGCCGTCATCGAGCGCGGTGGTGCGCAGCGACGCGAGATCGGAGCCGGCCTCGGGCTCCGAGTAGCCCTGGCACCACGCCTCCTCGCCGCTGAGGATCTTCGGCAGGAAGCGCTCCTTCTGCTCGTCGCTGCCGAACTGGATGATCAGCGGGCCGACCATCGCGAGCCCGAACGGCGAGAGCTGCGGCGTGCCGGCCTTCTCGAGCTCTTCCGAGAAGATGAAGCGACGCGCGGCGTCCCATCCGGTGCCGCCGACCTCCTTCGGCCAGTGCGGCGCCACCCACCCCTTGCGGTACAGGATCTTCTGCCACTCCATCACCTCGTGGTGCTCGAAGTGGCCGTCGACGGCCGCCTTCTCGGCGAGGTGCGGAGGCAGCTCCTTGCGGATGAACTCGCGGACCTCCTCGCGGAAGGCCTCCTGCTCGGGCGTGAACGACAGATCCATGAACGCTCCTATGCGTGCGCCGCGCGCGTCTTCCATCGCGCGCGCGGTGAGCCGAGCGAGGATAGGGTCAGCGCCCCCGAAAATGAAGCGCCATTCAGTGCGGGAGGCAACCCGGAGCGAGCATGGCTCGCCGTGCACGGCGAGGGGACCTACGTGCTCCCATAGATGAGCGATCGCTTGCTGCTGTCGGGTGCGAGTGGGTTCGTCGGACACCTGCTCGAGCCCATGCTGCGGGCCGCCGGGCACGAGGTCGTCTGCGGGACGCGCCATCCCGATCGCGCGAGAGCGCGCTGGCCCGAGCGCACCTGGGTGCACCTCGATCTCGAAGACCCCCAGAGCACGCGCCGTGCGATGGAGGGCTGCACCGCGGCCTACTATCTCGTGCACTCGATCTCGACGCCCGGCGACTACCCCACGCGCGAGGCGTCCGAGGCGCACGCGTTCGCGAGGAGCGCGGTCGAGCGACGACTGCGCCGGGTGGTCTACCTCGGCGGCGTGGCGCCCAAGGGGCGCGCCTCGCGCCATCTCCGGAGCCGCCTGCACACCGGACAGATCCTGCGCGCCGAGGCGCCCTCGACGATCGAGCTGCGCGCCGCGATGATCATCGGTGAGGGCAGCGCGAGCTGGGGCATGGTGCGCGAGCTGAGCGTGCGGCTGCCCGCGATGGTGCTGCCGCGCTGGACGCAGCTCCGCTCCTCGCCGGTCGCGATCGACGACGTCCTCGTCGCGCTGGTGCGCGCGCTCGAGCTCGAGGAGGCGGGGCCGCTCTGGTTCGACGTGCCCGGCCCCGAGGTGATGACGCACGAGCAGATGATGCGTCGCGTCGCCGCGCTGCTCGGCAGGCACCCGCCGATGATGCGCGTGCCGCTGCTGACGCCCGTGCTCTCGAGCTACTGGGTCGCGCTGGTCACCAGCGTCGATCTGAAGATGGCGCGCGAGCTCGTCGCCGGTCTGCAGAGCGAGCTGGTGCCGAGCGGGGAGTCGATCTGGGATCGCATCCCCGGGCATCGCCCGATGTCGTTCGAGCAGGCGGTCCGGCAGGCGCTCGCGGCGCGGGATCATCCGACCGAGCGCGCCGCGGCGTGGAGCGCGCCCGGGGTCGGCGCGCGTCGATGGCCCGCACGTTGAGCGACGACGTGCGCTCGGAGCTCTCGGTATCGCCGCGCGCGGCGTGGGTCGCGTTCTCGATCGCGCTCGTGTCGCTCTCGATCTCGCTCGCGGTGCGGGATCGCGTGAGCGTGTGGGCCGCGACCGGCATCGCGGCCGCGATCGGGATCGCCGCCACCGCGATCGCCGCGCGGGGCGCGGTGCGCGCGCACTTCTCGATCTCGGGCGCGTGGGTCGCGGCCGCGATCGGGATCGGGATCGCGATGGCGATCGCGACCCACGTGCTCTATCCGATCGGCGTCTCGCTGGTGCCCGGGCTCGAGGAGGAGGTCGCCTCGCTGTATCGCGACCTGCGCGCTCCGCCGGGGCCGCGCGCCGCGCTGCCCGTGCTCGCGGCGGTGGTGCTCGCGGAGGAGCTGGTCTTCCGCGGTCTTCTCGTTGCGCTGGTGGAGCGCTGGGGCATCAAGCCGTCAGCCATCATCGTGGTCGCGACCGCGCTCTACGTCGTGCCGCAGATCGCGGGCGGGTCGCTGGTGCTGATCGCGCTCGCGGCGTCGTGCGGCGCGCTGTGGACGTGGCAGCGCGTGGTGAGCGGCTCGATGCTCGTGCCGCTGATCACACACGCGCTCTGGGACGTGCTCGTGTTCGTCCTGGTGCCGCTGCCCCTGACCTGAGTGCTCGCCCCGGAGGGCGAGCCGACCAGAACGATCAGGCGACGGTCGGGGCGTCGCGGAACATCTGGTTCAGCGCCCAGACCTCTTTGGCCCGCAGGATGCCGAACTGGATCCCGACCGCGCCGTCCTTGATCCAGCGGACGGTGCCGCCGATCTCCGCGTGTTCCTTGAGCGGCGCGAGCAGCAGGCGTAGCTTGACCTCGGCGCCGAACGGGATGGGCGCCGGAGGCGCGGCCGCATCGTCGGGAGCAGAGATCGTGAGCAAGGCGCCACCCAGACTGACGTTCTGGGTGACTCCCTTCGTCACGACGTGCTCCTGGCCTGCCTCGAGCGGACGCGCGGGGCGGTGGATCACGGTGACTTCAAGCTCGAGCGCATATCGCTCGTGGACACGACGTCCGCTGCTCATGATCTAGGGCGACACTGCGTGGAGGCCTCTTGGAAGTCAAGCATCGCAAGCGGCTCGGACCGGATCTCGTGGCGGCCACGATCGCGTTCGCGTTGCCGGGGATCGTGTGTGCGCTGTGGCTCGCGCCGCGCGCCGCGATCCCGACGGAGATGCCGTCGCTCGCGCTGCCCGCGGACGACGTCCGCGCAGCGATCGATCGAGAGCATGCGCTCGCCGCGAGCGCGCCCGACGACGAGCGCGCGACGCGTCGCCGGGAGCTCTCGGACGAGCAGAACGTCGCCGAGCTGCGCGGCGGCGATCGCGAGAGC
>JALYRN010000113.1 GCA_030855295.1 Myxococcota bacterium
GCGTCGCTCGGCCGGGGTGCCGCCGCGTCGGTGGTCGTGCGCGCGCCCATCGCCGGAACGGTGCTCGATCGTCGCGCGAGCGTGGGCGCGACGGTCGGCGCTGGCGGCGACCCGCTCCTCGTGATCGGCGAGCCGGGCGCCGTGTGGATCGTGTCGGAGGTCTTCGAGCGCGAGCTGCCGCTCGTGCACGAAGGCGCGCCGGCGCAGGTCTCGATCGCGTCGGTGGCGCAGCCACTTGCGGCACGCGTGCTGTCGATCGGAGGTGCCGTGGACCCGAGGACTCGCCGCGCTCCTGTCTATCTCGCGCTCGACGACGAGGGCGCGAGCGGGCTGCGCGCGGGAATGTACGCGCGCGCCTCGATCGAGGTCGCCGAGGGCGGCATCGGGATCCCGACGTCGGCGGTCCTCGTCCGAGAGGGCGGGCACACCGTCGTGTACGTCGCTCACGACGAACGGACGTTCTTCGCGCGCGAGGTCGAGATCGGCGCGCCGGCGGCGGGGCGTGCGCCAGTGCTCGCTGGGCTCGAGCGCGGCGACCGGATCGTCGTGCGCGGCGCGCTCCTCCTCGACGGCACGGCCGACCTCCTCCGCTGAGCCACTCCGATGATCGACAAAATCGTTCGTCTGTGCGTCGAGCGTCGCGTCGCGACGCTCGTGCTCACGCTCGGGATCGCCGCGTACGGGATCCACGCCTACCTGCACACGCCGATCGAGGCGTTTCCCGATGTCACCAACCTGCAGGTCAACGTCATCGCGCAGCTGCCGGGGCTCGCACCGGAGGAGATCGAGCGCCAGCTCACGGTGCCGCTAGAGCGCGTGCTGAACGGGATCCCGGGCGCGATCTCGATGCGCAGCGAGAGCCTCTTCGGGCTCGCGCTGATCTTCATCACGTTCGAGGACGACGCCGACGTGTTCCGTGCACGGATGCTCGTGTCCGAGCGGATCGCCACGGCCGATCTGCCGGACGACTCCGAGGTCCGGCTCGCGGCCGACGCGACGCCGCTCGGCGAGGTCCTGCAGTACCGGCTCGCGAGCGACCGCCACGATCTCCACGAGCTCCGCTCCGCTCAGGAGTGGACGGTTTCGCGTGTGCTGAGGCAGGTGCCTGGCGTCGCCGACGTGGTGAGCTTCGGAGGTTACCTCGAGGAGCTCCACGTCGAAGCTGATCCCGATCGCCTCGACGCCCACGACCTCACGCTGGAGGATCTCGCAAGGGCGATCCACGGATCGAGCCTCAACGTGGGCGGCGGCTTCCTCCGCGTCGGCGAGCAGGAGCTCGGCGTGCGCGGTGTCGGCGTGCTGCGTGGCCCCGAGGATCTGGCGCGCGTCGTCGTCCGCAGCGACGACGGCATCCCGGTGACCGTCGGCGATGTCGCGCGGATCGTGCAGTCCCACACGCCGAGACGCGGCACCGTGGGCCTCGATCTCCAGCCCGAGGTCGTCGAGGGGTTCGTGCTCCTGCGCCGCGGCGAGAATCCATCGGAGGTGCTCGCCGGCGTTCACGCGAAGATCCGCGAGCTCGAGGATCGGATTCTCCCCGCGGGGATGGTGATCGAGCCGTTCTACGACCGGACGCGGCTCGTCGACCAGACGCTGGAGACGGTGCATCACAGCCTCGCCGAGGGCTTCCTGATGATCCTCGGCGTCGTCTGGCTCTTCCTGCGAACGCTCCGCGGCTCGCTCGTCGTCACCACGGTCATCCCTCTCTCGCTGCTCGCGGCCTTCACCGGTCTCTACCTGCTGGGGATGCCGGCGAACCTGATCTCGATGGGTGCAATCGACTTCGGGATCCTCGTCGACGGCGCGGTCGTGCTCGTCGAGAACGTCGTGCACGAGATGGCGCGCGTGAAGCCGCGATCGCGCCGCGAGATCCTGGCGGTCGTCGTGCGGGCTGCCGTCGACGTCGCGCGACCGACCCTCTACGCGATGGCGATCATCATCGCCGCGCTCGTCCCCGTGTTCTCGCTGGAGCGAGTCGAGGGCCGCATCTTCCGGCCGCTGGCGCTGACGTACAGCCTCGCGCTCGTCGCCGCGCTGGTGTTCGCGATGACCATCGTCCCGGCGCTGCTCGCGCTCACGCTCAGGCCGCGGGACGCCGAGCTGTGCGAGCCCCGGTTCGTCGGCTGGATGCGGGATCGCTACCGGCTTCTCGTCGCGGCCGGGGTCAGGCGCCCCTGGGTGCCCTTCGCTGCGGGGGCGGTGTTGCTCGTGGCGAGCGGGATCTCCGGCAGCCGCCTCGGAACGGAGTTCCTCCCTGCCCTCGACGAGGGCGATCTCGTCGTGTTCGTCGAGATGCCGGCGAGCATCTCGCTCGAGGAGGGTCGGGACATCCTGCTCGAGGTGCGGCGACGTCTGCTCGCGTTCCCCGAGGTCGTGGCGACCATGAGCGAGCACGGGCGCCCAGAGGACGGCACCGACAACGAGGGCGCGAACATGAGCGAGACGTTCGTGCGGCTCCGACCGACGGAGCAGTGGCGCCCAGGGATGGACAAGGACTCCCTGGTCGCCGCCATGCGCGCGTCCGTCGACGAGATCCCGGGCGTCCGCTTCAACTTCTCGCAGCCCATCAAGGACAACGTCGAGGAGTCGGGGAGCGGCGTGCGCGGGCAAGTCGTCCTGAAGGTGTTCGGCACCGACCTCGACGCGATGCGGGAGGCGCTGTCGCGAGCGATCGAGGCGCTCGAGGACGTCGACGGGATCGTCGACCTCGACGTCTATCGCGACACGTCGATGCCGCAGCTGCAGATCGAGCTCGATCGCGACGCGCTCGCGCGCGAGGGCATCACGATGGAAGACGCGCAGCGCACCGTGGAGACGGCGCTCGCCGGTCGTGTCGTCCAGGAGGTCTGGATCGGCGAGCGGCCGGTGCCGGTGCGGCTACGGCTGCCGCCGGGCGAACGAGAGGATCGCGAGCGTGTCGGCGAGATCCTCGTCCCCAACGCGGCCGGCGCGCGCGTCCCGCTGCGTGATCTCGCGCGCATCGAGGTACGCATGGGTCGCGCGTCGATCAACCGCGAGGACAACAGCCGGACGATGGCGCTCAAGTTCAACGTGGAGGGGCGCGATCTCGGCTCCGTCATCCGTGACGCGATGGCCGCGGTCGACGCTTCGGTGCGTGCGCCCGACGGTCACTGGTTCGCGTGGTCCGGGGAGTTCGAGAACCAGCAGCGCGCGATGGCGCGGCTGCAGGTGATCGTCCCACTCTCGCTGCTGGTCGTCCTCGGTCTGCTCTACTCGGCGCTCGGCTCGATGAGAAGCGCGGGGCTGATCCTCGCGGCCGCGCCGTTCGCGATGAGCGGTGGCATCTTCGCCCTCGCAGCCGCCGGCATTCCGCTCTCCGTGAGCGCGGCGGTCGGGTTCATCGCCCTGCTGGGTCAGGTCTCGCTCGCGGGGCTGCTGGTGATGAGCGCGATCGACGCGGAGCGCGCACGCGGCGGCAGCGCGCGCGACGCCATTCCCATCGGAGCGGCCGCGCGCTTCCGCGCCGTGCTGATGACCGCGGTGCTCGCGATGATCGGGCTGCTCCCGATGGCCTTCGGCACGGGCGTCGGCAGCGAGACCCAGCGACCGTTCGCGCTGGTGATCGTCGGCGGCATGGTCACCACGCTGTTCGTCGCGCTCTTCGTCCTCCCCGCGCTGTACGCGATGCTCGGGCCGCGCGACGTGACGAACGACGGCACGCCGCAACCCGAGGAGGGCTCGACGTGAGCCCCGCCGTGCAGGGATGCGGAGGCTGTGCTGCGCTCGCGCTGGCTCTCGCGTGGACGCTCTCGCCGGGCCCGGTCCGCGCGCAGTCGCACGGAACGACGCCGAGCACCGACGTCGATCTCGAGGACGTGGTGCGTCTGGCGCGCGAGGCAAGCCCGCGCGCGAGGGCGCTGCGCGCCGAGGCGCGCGTCGCCGAAGCCGATGTGGATGTCGCGGGGGTGTATCCGAACCCGAGTGTCTCGTACGTCTTCATGGGCCGCTTCGACGGAGGCCCGGAAGCGATCAACGGCTCGCAGCACCAAGCGTGGTTCGATGTCCCGCTGCTGATCGCCGGTCAGCACGATGCGCGGCGCGATGCCGCGGCCGCCGTCGCGTCGGCGGTCCGCGCAGAGCTCGATGCCGAGCTCTTGGCCTTGGAGATCCAGGCACGCAGGGCGTTCCTCGCGCTATTGGCCTCGCAGGAGCGCGCTTCACTGCTCGAGGCTGCGCGAGAGGAGCTTGCCGCGCTGCGCGCGATCGTCGAGGGACGCAGCGACGCCGGCGCGCAGAGTCCGTACGACGCCGCTCGCATCGCGATCGAGCTCGCGCGGACGGACGCCACGCTCGCGGGCGCTCGCGCCGACGTGCGCGCCGCAAGCGCACTGCTCGCTTCCCTGCTCGGCCGCACCTCGTGGAGCCCGCGCGCGCAGGGACACCTTCGGCCTGGCGCCGCGCTCGTCGTGAGCGACGAGCGTGTGCATCCGATCATCGAGGCGGTGCGCCGACGGGTGATCGCCGCCGAGCGCGACGTGAGGCGCGCCGAGATCGAGCGGTGGCCCGAGGTGTCGCTCGGCGCCGGGGCGTACTTCACGACCGACGGCGACAGCGTCTCCGCGTACCTCGGTCTCGCGGTCCCGCTGCCGATCTTCGACACGGGCGAGGCGGCCGTCCGACGCGCGCGCGCCGCGCGAGACGCCGCGGTCGACGTGAGGGATGCAGTCGAGCACGAGCTGGACGCGCGACTCGAGGGCGCTCGCGACGTTCTCCGGACGAGGCGGGCCGCGCTCGACGCGTTCACGTCCGAGACCGGCGCGCGCGTGCCCGAGCTCCGCGACATGGCGGAGTCGTCGTACCGGCTGGGTGCGTCGGGCGTATTCGAGCTCCTCGACGCGTTCCGCGCGCGAGTGGAGCTCGAGCTGAGCCGCATCGATCTCTCGCGAGCGGCGCTCGATGCCGAGCTCGACCTGCTCGCGATCGCCGGCGCGCGCTGACTCCGGCGAGCGCGCGCAATACGCTCGCAACGGAGCCTCGTGTTCTTACATGAGGCGAGGAGAGAGCGTGCCCTGGACCTTCGAGATCGCATTCGTGGTGGGACTGATCGTCGCGAACGGTGTGTTCGCCGGCGCCGAGATCGCGGTGATCTCCGTGCGCTCCTCGCGCATGAAGGAGCTCGCGACGTCGGGACGGGCGGGGCGGGCGCTCGGTCAGCTCCGCGCCGATCCCGAGCGGTTCCTGGCGACGGTGCAGATCGGCATCACGCTGGTCAGCGCGACCGCGGCGGCGGTCGGCGGCGCGACGCTCGCCGAGCGCGCGGTCCCGCCGCTGACGAGGCTGGGCCTCTCGGCGGAGACGGCCGGACGCGTCGCGGTCGCGGTCGTGGTGCTCGCGGTCTCGTACCTGTCGCTGGTGATCGGCGAGCTCGTGCCCAAATCGCTCGCGCTGAAGTGGCCCGAGCGGTACGCGCTCGCGGCCGCCCGCCCGCTGCGACTGCTGGCGCGGATCAGCTCGCCCGTCGTGTGGCTGCTGACCGCGAGCTCCAACATCGTGCTGCGCCTGTTCGGCGATCGCACGAACTTCAGCGAATCGCGCATCTCACGCGACGAGCTGCTGCACATGGTCGACGAGGCCGGCGAGGCAGGCGCGGTGCACCCGCGCGCGAGCGACATCGCGTCGCGCGCGATCGAGCTCGGCACGCTGCGCGCCTCGGCGCTGATGATCCCTCGCCTCGCGCTGCGGCCGATCCCCGAGGGCGTGAGCCGCTCGCACCTCGCGGCGCTGCTCGACGAGAGCGAAGAAGAGCGGTTCGTGGTGACGCGCGAGGCCGACGACATCGTCGGCTACGTGCGCGCAGGCGACGTCGCGCGCGTGCTCTCGCGACCCGAGCCCGCGGATCTGTCCGCGGTGGTGCGTCCGGTCGTCGTCGTGCCGGAGAGCGCGCTCGCGCTCGACGTCCTCGAGATGCTGCAGTCGCGGCGCGTGCCGATCGCGATCGTCGTCGACGAGACGGGGTCGATCGAGGGCATCCTCGACATCGACGATCTCGCGGAGGAGGTCGTGGGCACGCTCGTCGCCGGACCCGCCGACGACGCGTCGTTCACGCGCGAGGACGACGACGCGGTCACGCTCGCGGGCGGCACCCGGATCCACGTCGCCAATCGATCACTAGGCCTCGAGCTGCCCAGCAGCGCGCGGTGGTCGACGATCGGCGGGCTCGTGCTCGCGAAGCTCGGCGCGATCCCGCAGCGCGGCGCGGCGATCACGCTCGACGACGGAACGATCGTCGAGGTCGTCGACACGACGCCGCGGCGCATCCAGCGCGTGCGCGTGCGACGCCCCGCGCCCGCTCACCCGCACGCGTGATCCGACCGAGCGAACGCGGGCCCCGAGAACCTGGTAGCGTCGCGCCACCACAGGGAGACGGCGCGATGAGCTCGAACGGAACGGGACGCACGAAGCGGGGCGCGTGGATCGGGATCGCGGTGCTCGCGGGGCTCGCGCTCGGCGTGCTCGCGCCGCGCGGCGTGGCCGCGCACTTCTTCCTCGAGGAGCCGGTGTCGTGGCGCGAGCAGAGCGGGCTCGGCGATCCGCAGAAGGTGGGGCCCTGCGGCAACGAGGGCGGTGCGGCGGAGACCGGTGTGGTCGGCGCGTACGTGTCCGGGCAGACGATCACCATCCGCCTGCGCGAGACGATCTTCCATCCCGGTCACTACCGGATCGCGCTCGCGGTCGACGATCGGAGCGAGCTGCCGGCGCCGCCCCCCGTCACGCCGGGCTCGACGGACTGCGGCACCGTGCCGATCATGGATCCGCCGGTCTTCCCGGTGCTCGCCGACGGCGTCCTGCCGCACACCTCGCCGTTCTCGGGCGAGCAGACGATCGAGGTGACGCTCCCGGACGGCGTGACGTGTGATCACTGCACGCTGCAGATCGTGGAGTGGATGTCGAATCACAGCGCGCCGTGCTTCTACTATCACTGCGCCGATCTCGCGATCACGTCGGTCGTCGTCGACACCGACGCGTCCGTGACGCCCGGCACCGACGCGTCCGTGACACCGCGCACCGACGCTTCGACCACGATGGACGCGGGCAGCACGGGCGCGATGGACGGCGGCGCGACGTCCCCGCCGCCGAGCGCGTCGGGCGGCTGCGCGGCGTCGGGTCGCACCACGACCTCGAGCGCGCCCGCGCTGCTCGCGCTGGTCGGGCTCGCGACCTGGCTCCGCCGCCGCGGCCGCGCCGATCCTGAGAGCCTCTGATCGCTCTCGACGAGCCTCGTACGCCGCTTTTTTTGGCGGTAGGTCGATGTCGGATAATGTCGCCGGATGCCGACATCCGCCGCCATCGCTCGGATCCCGCTCGCACGCCGCGCCACCGCGCTCCGCGGACATCCGAGCGCGCCGCTCCGCGACCCGTCCCCATTCATCAAGTGGGTCGGCGGCAAGGGCAAGCTCCTCGCGCAGCTCCTGCCGATGCTGCCGCCCGGCGCCGAGCTGATGCGCCACGTCGAGCCCTTCGCGGGAGGCGGCGCGATGTTCTTCGCGCGCCGACCGAGCCGCGCGCTCCTCTGCGACGTGAACCCCGCGCTCACCGATCTCTATCTCGCGGTGCGGGACGACGTCGACGCGGTGATCGCGGCGCTCGAGCCGCTCGTCGCCGAGCACGCGCTCGAGGCGGGCAGCTACTACCGCGTCCGCGAGCGCTACAACGCGGGCCGGATCGCGCCGTCGAAGACGAGGGCGCGCGCCTCGGGCACGCAGCGCGCGGCGCGCGCCGCGATGTTCATCTACCTGAACAAGACGTGCTTCAACGGCCTGCACCGCGTGAACCGCAAGGGCGAGTTCAACGTGCCCGAGGGCCGCTACAAGAACCCGCGCATCCTCGACGTCGAGGGCCTGCGCGCCGCGAGCGCGGCGCTCTCGCGCTGCGAGATCCAGAACGTCGGGTTCGAGGGCCTGCTCGCGAGCGCGAAGCCCGGCGACTTCGTCTACCTCGATCCGCCGTACGAGCCGATGTCACGCACCGCGAGCTTCACGAGCTACGCCGAGGAGGGCTTCTCGCAGGACGACCAGCGCCGCCTTCGCGACGTCTACGCCGAGCTCGATCGACGCGGCTGCAAGCTCATGCTCAGCAACAGCGACGTGCCCTTCATCCGCGACCTCTACGCGCGCTGGCGCATCGACGTCGTCGCCGCGGCGCGCGCCGTGAGCTGCGATGCGCGCGGGCGCGGTCTGGTCAGCGAGGTCGTGGTCCGGAACTACTGATCGACGCGGCCCCGGCCGCGAGATCAAGTGCGCTCCGCGTTCAGCCGCCGTCGCGGGCGCGGCGGATGAACTGCGCCGTCAGCTGCGCGTCGCGCGCCGCGGCGTCCGTCATGCGCCCGAGCACGGTCGCGTTGCGCATGCTCGCGGGCCGCGTCGCGCGGACCTCGATCTCGTCGGTCGGCTGACCGCCCACCAGGAACACTGCGGCGACGTCGAGGCGCGAGTCGCGCGCGACGATCACGCGGTAGTAGCCGAGCTCCAGCGTCAGCGGCTGCACCACGAGCTGCACCGGCTCGGCGCCGGTCGACGGCACGATCTGCACACCCCCAGCGTGTCGCTGCAGCTCGCTGAAGTACGCCGACTCGATCGCGCTGTGCACCTCCATGTAGTTCGCCTGCTCGTCGGGCGGCAGGCCGCCGAGGTACAGGGCCTCGGGCACCCCGCCGACCATCGCGCGCGACCAGTCGAACGACACGCCGATCAGCTGCGCGCCGGTGAGCGCCGAGGGCGGTCCGGACTCGCGCACCACGCGCCACGGCGGACCGCAGCCGGCGAGCAGGAGGAGAGCGATCACGGGGAGGAGCGATTGGATTCGGAGCTTCATGAGCGCGGGAGGATATCGATCTTCGCCCCGACACGAAACGCCCTCTCCCGAGTGCAGCCCGCTCTCATCTCAGACTCTCAGAGCGGCCTGCTCTCGGGCTGATCGACATCACGTCGCGTAAGTACGAGGGCGCACGGCCGCCGGGATGTGTTCCAACTGATCCCGGCTCTCAGACTCAGTCCCAGACGCAGCGGACGAGCTGCGCCTCGTGCATTCGCTCGTCGGCGGTCACGAGCTGCGCCTGGTGCTCGCGTGCTGTGGCGACGACGAAGCGATCCGCAGGGTCGCGATGCGCCCACGAGAGTCGCGCCGCAGTGACCGAGATGCGCGGCGTGAGGTGCAGGAGCTCCACACGGGAATCGTGTGTCAGCGCCGCGTCGATCCAGACCTCGTGAGGCCGATCGAAGCGCAGCTTGCCGGCCTCGGCCTTGACCGCGATCTCCCACACGCAGATCGCCGGGACGCCGACCAGCGTGGCCTTCTCCAGCACGCGACGCGCGCGACGACCGAGCTTCTCGGGCTTCGTCAGCCACCACACCCACGCGTGGGTGTCGACCACGATCAAGTGTCTGCGTCCCAGATCACATCGATCGGCGCGAGCAGCTCCTCCTCGTGCAGCAGGCTGCCGTGGAGCTCGCCTCCTGCCTTCGGAAGCGGCACCACGCGCGCGACGGGACGCCCGCGCTTGGTCACGACGATCGTGTGCCCCCCCGCCTGCACCTCGTCGAGGATCGACAGGCACTTGGCCTTGAACTCGCCGGCCGGGATCGACCTCTCGCGCGGCGATCGCTTCATGGTCACGAATCTAACACGCGTGACCATGAGTCGCCCGGCGCGCTCGGCCGCAGCCTTCCAGCCATCTCATTGCGCCTTGACGCCCGACGCGACCAAGAACTCGTGCACGACCGGGTTGTCGCTCCGCATGATCTCGTCGGGCGTGCCGGAGGCCTCGATGCCGCCCTTGTACAGCATGTTGACGTGGTGGCCGATCTTGAACACCGAGGCCATGTCGTGGGTGATCACGACCGACGTCACGCCGAACTTGCCGCTGGTCTCCGCGATCAGCTCGTCGACCAGGCGCGAGCTCACCGGATCGAGGCCGCTGGTCGGCTCGTCGTAGACGAGGATCTCGGGCTCGAGCACCAGCGCGCGCGCGAGCGCCACGCGCTTCGCCATGCCGCCCGAGATCTGGCCCGGCAGCTTCTTCGCGGCGTGCTCGACGTTGAGATCGCCGAGGCGCTGCATCACGCGCTCCTCGATCTCCTTGCGGTTCATGTTCGTGTGCTCGCGCAGCGGGAACGCGACGTTCTCGAAGCACGACATCGAGTCGAAGAGCGCGCCGAACTGGAAGACCATTCCCATCTTCCGGCGGTACGGAACGAGCTGCCAGTCGTCGAGCGGCACGATGTCGGTGCCGTCGATCTCGATGCGCCCGGAGTCCGGCGTCTCGAGCCGCAGGAGCTGCCGCGTGAACACACTCTTGCCGGCGCCCGAGCCGCCGATCACCACGTTGATCTTCCCCCGCATCACGTCGAACGTGACGCCGCGCAGCACCTCGGTGCCGGCGTACGACTTGCGCAGATCGAGGACCCGCACCTGGATCGGATCGAGCTCCGCCGCCGTCTTCGCGCGCTCCTCGGGCTGGGCCGGCGTGCTCATCAGTAGTCGATCAAGAGCGCGGTCACGACGTAGTCGAGCACGAGCACGGCGACCGCGCTCTGCACCACCGCCTGGTTGGTCGCGCGCCCGACGCCCGCGGCGCCACCGGTCGCGTAGTAGCCCTGCCGGCACGCGATCAGCGTCACCGCGATCCCGAACACCGCCGCCTTGATCAGGCCCTGGCGGACGTCCCACTCGTCGACGAGCCAGCGCGAGCGCTCGATGAACACGCCGGGGTCGAGCCCGTAGAGGTTCACCGCGACGACGTACGCCCCGCCGAACCCGACGATGTCGAAGATGAGCGCGAGCAGCGGCACCATCGTGAACCCCGCGATCACGCGCGGCACGATCAGGTACTGCACGGGGCTGACGGACATCGTCGTCAGCGCGTCGATCTGGTTCGACACCCGCATCGATCCGATCTCGGTCGCGATCGAGCTGCCGGCGCGGCTCGACACCATCAGCGCCGCGAACACCGGCCCGATCTCGCGCGCGAGCGCGATGCTCACGACCGGCCCCGCCTGTCCCTCCGCGCCGAAGATGCGGAGGGCGTTGACGAGCTGCAGACCGAACACCGCGCCGACGAACACCCCGGTCAGCCCGACGATGAAGATCGACTGCACGCCGACGAATTCCATCGCCGCGATCAGCTGCCGGCCGCGATACGGCGGCCGGATCATCCAGCGCAGCGTCTCGTACGTCAGCCGCGTCATCGTGCCGATCTCGGCGAAGAACGCGATCGGCACCGCGAGCAGCCGGTCGGCGGCCTTCTCCCAGAACGCCGGCTCGCGCGGCTCCGCGACGTCGGGCGCGCTCGGCTTGGCCGCGGGCGGCGTCGCGCCGGACGGCTGCGGGGGCTCGGCGGTGCTCGCGGCCACGGCGGCTTCTTTACCACGCCCGCGCGATCACGGGGCGCGGCGCGCTAATCCGACAGCGCCGATCGATAGAGCTCGTCGAGCGACAGCGTCGCTTCGATCGCCGAGAGCGCGATCCCGCCCTGGTCGACCGAGTCGTAGCGCCACGTCGTGCCGTCGCGCGTGTACACCTCGACGCGCCGCTCGCGCTGCGAGACCAGGACGTAGTGCCGCAGCGAAGGGATGCGCTGGTAGTGCAGCCACTTCGATCCGCGGTCCTCCGCCTCGGTGGACTCGGAGAGGATCTCCGCGATCACGATCGGGTTCGTCGCAGCGTCGGGATCGTCGGCGGCGCGCTCGACGCTTCCGCAGACCACCGAGAGATCGGGGTACGTCGAGCGTCCCGTCGCGACGATCCGCACCCGCAGATCGCTGCTGAACCCCTCGCAGCCGCGCCGGTCGAGCGCAGGGCCCAGCGCGCGCCCCAGCCGCAGCTGCAGCCGCGCGTGCTCGGGCGTCCCGCCCGCCATCGCGTACGCCCGGCCGTTCACGTACTCGTGCTTCGTCGCGCTGGAGCGCTCGAGCTCGAGGTACGCGGCGTACGTCATCACGCCGAGGTCCCGCGCCGGATCGACCATCTGCACGAAAGGCTAGCACCGGCGCGAATGGCGGGCGCTGCCCAGAATCGGCAGGATCTCGAGACGGACCTTCAGCCCACGTACACGCGCGGCACCCGGCGGCTGATGCTCGTCAGCACGTCGTAGGCGATCGTGCCCGCGCACGCTGCGACGTCCTCGGCGCGCAGCGTCGCCTCGCGCTCCTCGAAGCGCTGGGTGCCGAGCGCGACGACCTCGTCGCCGACCGCGCAGCCCGGCACGTCGGTGACGTCGAGCATCGTCATGTCCATCGACACGCGCCCCGCGATCTTGCAGCGCGCCCCGCGCACCAGCATCTCGCCGCGGCCCGACAGCGCGCGCAGCAGCCCGTCGCCGTAGCCCACCGGCACCGTCGCGAGCCGCGTCGCGCGCGCCGCGCGGAACGTGTGATCG
>JALYRN010000782.1 GCA_030855295.1 Myxococcota bacterium
CGCGATGCCCGAGCTCGACGACGAGCGGCCGCCGCCCGCGCTCCGCCCATGCGAGCGCGAGCGCGGCGACGACCGTCGACTTGCCGACCCCGCCCTTGCCCGTGATCAGCTGCAGACGCCGCGCCCGAGGGTCGACGGCGGTCACGCCCCCGCGAGCTGGCGCAGCACGAACTGCAGGATGCCGCCGTGCAGGAGGTAGTCGACCTCCGCAGGAGTATCGACCCGCGCCTTCACCTGGAACGCCTGGGCGGCGCCGCCCTGCGACGTGACGCTCACCGTGAGCACCTTGCCGGGCGTGATGCCGCTCGCGATGCCGGCGATCGAGATGATCTCGTTGCCGACGAGGCCGAGCGAGTGCGCGCTCATGCCGGGCGGGAGCTCCAGCGGGAGCACGCCCATGCCGACGAGGTTCGAGCGGTGGATGCGCTCGAAGCTCTCCGCGATCACCGCCTTGACGCCGAGCAGGTACGTGCCCTTCGCCGCCCAGTCGCGCGACGAGCCGGTGCCGTACTCCTTGCCCGCGATCACGACGAGCGGCGTGCCCGCCGCGAGGTACTTCTCGCTCGCCTCGTAGATCGACGTGATGGGCCCGTCCCACGTCGACGCGTCGGCGAAGTGCTTCGTGACGCCGCCCTCGGTGCCGGGCGCGATCAGGTTGCGCAGGCGGATGTTCGCGAACGTGCCGCGCACCATCACCTCGTGGTTGCCGCGGCGCGACCCGTACGAGTTGAAGTCGCGCGGCGAGACGCCGTGCGCCTGCAGGTACTTGCCCGCGGGCGAGTCCGCCTTGATGTTGCCGGCCGGCGAGATGTGATCGGTCGTCACCGAGTCACCGAGCAGCGCGAGGCAGCGCGCGCCCACGACGTCCGCAGGCGCCGCGGGCACGGTCTTGGTCATGCCC
This sequence comes from Myxococcota bacterium, assembly GCA_030855295.1. Taxonomy (GTDB): domain Bacteria; phylum Myxococcota_A; class Polyangia; order Polyangiales; family Sandaracinaceae; genus Sandaracinus. The sequence goes on from JALYRN010000782.1 coordinate 902, forward strand.
TCGAAGAACGGTGCCTTCCGGATGTACGTCGACGTGTCTTCCCACGCGAACGTGTTGCCGGTCGGCGCCGCCGTCTTCTGCCACTCCTCGGGCCCGCGGAACACGTCGCCGTAGCGGTCGAGGAACTGCTCGCGCCGCACGCTCGTGGCGACGGTCTGGGCGACCTCGTCCGAGCTCGGCCAGATGTCCTTCAGGTAGACCGGCTTGCCGTCCTTGCCGGTGCCGATCGGATCGTTCTGCAGATCGAAGTCGACCGAGCCGGCGAGCGCGTACGCGACGACCAGCGGGGGCGACGCGAGATAGTTCGCCTTCACGTCGGGCGACACGCGCCCCTCGAAGTTGCGGTTGCCCGAGAGCACCGACGCCGCGACCAGGTCGCCCTGCTTGATCGCCTTGCTGATCGGCTCCTCGAGCGGGCCCGAGTTGCCGATGCAGGTCGTGCAGCCGTAGCCGACCACGTGGAAGTTGAGCTGCTCGAGGAACGAGAGCAGCCCCGAGTCCTTCAGGTACTCGGTCACGACCTGCGAGCCGGGCGCGAGGGACGTCTTCACCCACGGCTTGACCTGCAGCCCGCGCTCGACCGCCTTCTTCGCGACGAGCCCCGCCGCGATCAGCACGCTCGGGTTCGACGTGTTGGTGCAGCTCGTGATCGCCGCGATCACGACGTCGCCGTGGCCGATCTCGAACTTGCCGGCGCGCTCGAGCTCGACCGGCACGCGCTTGGTGATCGAGGACTGCATCGGCCCATCGGCGATGCAGGCCGGGCCCTCGCACGGCGTTCCGCCCTCACCCAGCCAGCGGTCGAGGCTCTTCCGATCGGCCGGCAGGTCACGATCGAGGAAGCCGACGAGCGAGCGCCGCCAGGTGCGGCGCATCTCCGAGAGCGCGACGCGATCCTGCGGCCGCTTCGGTCCCGCGAGCGACGGCACCACCTGACCGAGATCGAGCCCGAGCGTGTCGGTGAAGCGCGGCGTCTTCGTCTCGCTGGTGCGGAAGAGGCCCTGCTCCTTGCAGTAGCGCTCGACGAGCGCGATCTGCTGGTCGCTGCGGCCCGTGAGCCGCAGGTAGTCGAGCGTCTTCTCGTCCACCGGGAAGAAGCCCATCGTCGCGCCGTACTCGGGCGCCATGTTCGCGATCGTCGCGCGATCCGCGAGCGAGAGCGTCGCCATCCCGTCGCCGTAGAACTCGACGAACTTCCCGACGACGCCCTTCTTGCGGAGCATCTGCGTGACCGTCAGGACCAGATCGGTCGCGGTCATGCCGGGCTGCAGCTTGCCCCGGAGCTCGAACCCGACGACCTCGGGGATCAGCATCGCGACCGGCTGACCGAGCATCGCGGCCTCGGCCTCGATGCCGCCGACGCCCCAGCCCAGCACGCCGAGGCCGTTGACCATCGTGGTGTGCGAGTCGGTGCCGACCAGCGTGTCCGGGTACGCGACCTTCTTGCCGTCGCGCTCGCGCACGAAGACGACCTGCGCGAGGTACTCGATGTTGACCTGGTGAACGATGCCGGTGCCGGGCGGCACGACGCGCAGACCGTCGAACGCGCCCTGCCCCCACTTCAGGAAGCGATAGCGCTCCGCGTTGCGCTCGAACTCGAGCTTCACGTTCTCGTCGAACGACCGCAGCGTGCCGAACGCGTCGACCTGCACCGAGTGATCGATCACGAGATCGACGGGCTGCAGCGGATCGATGCGCGCGGGATCGCCGCCCATCGCTGCGAGCCCCTCGCGCATCGACGCGAGATCGACGACGCAGGGGACGCCCGTGAAGTCCTGGAGCAGCACGCGCGCCGGCGTGTACGAGATCTCGGTGTCGCCGACCTTCTTCGGGTCGTACTTGGCGACGGCCTCGACGTGCGCGCGCGTGACGTTCTTGCCGTCCTCGTGGCGCAGCAGGTTCTCGAGCAGGACCTTGATCGAGAAGGGCAGCGTCGCGATGTCGCCGAGCCCCTTCAGCGCGTCCAGCCGGAAGATGTCGTATGTGGTGCCACCGACGTCGATCGTCGCGCGGCTCTTGAAGGAATCGGGGTGCGTCGTCGTGGTCGCCATGGCGTGGCGTCCTACCACGAAGCGACCTCCCTCGCATCGCGCCCGCGCCGCCCTCGATCAGCGCTGCGGCCGGAGCCGCGGCACACGATGATCATGACACGAAATGCTCGTGATCTCAACGGGTTGACCCGCGCCCCCGGAGTCCTCATCAATGGCGCCCCCCCAGCCCCCGGAGGTCCTGGATGGAACGCGCGGACGAGACGATCATCCACGAGGAAGAGGCGCTGCTGGAGCGCGCGCTGCGCGCGATCGAGCACGCGCGACGGGCGCGCTCGACGACGCGCGGGGACGGTGGCCTCCGCGACGTCGACGAGCTCCGCAGCATGCGAGACGAGGCCTCGGCCACCGCCGAGGACGACCTTCCGTCGCTGCTCCACGAGATGAGCGTCCGACAGCGCCTGCGCGAGCGGAGCGCCGACGATCCACTGCCCGACGTCTCGAGCCCCTACGTCGCACACCTGCGCATCGAGGAGGACGGCGAGCAGCGCGACTACCTGCTGGGCCAGGCGAGCTTCTTCGACGTGCGCGCGGGCGTGCGCATCGTCGACTGGCGCACCGCGCCGATCGCGCAGGTCTTCTATCGCTACCGCGAGGGCGACGACATCGAAGAGGAGATCGCAGATCGCGTGCGGACCGGCGTGGTGGTCTCGCGGCGCATCGTCGTCGTCGAGGATGGTCGCCTCACGCGCATCCTCGCCGACGGAGTCGCGCTCGCGTGGACGGCCGAGCACGGCTGGGCGCGCGACACCGGCCCCGAGCTCGCGGACGGCGGCGCTGGCACGGCCGCGCGTGGTGGGGTGCTCGGCGGGAGCTCCCTCGGCATCGGCGT
>JALYRN010000783.1 GCA_030855295.1 Myxococcota bacterium
GCTTCGTGATCGTGCCGTCGGACGTGCCGGGCCCGCGCACGCTGCGGCTTCGCGCGCGTGCGGTGCGCGACGGTCGGCTCACGGTCTACGTCGACGGCGAGACCGTCGGTCACGCGACGCTGCCGACCGACGGCACCTACACGACGATCGCGATCGACCTGCCGTCCGAGCGACTGGTCGCCGGAGAGAACACCGTGCAGCTGCGGGTGGCGCGCGCCGGCTCGCTCCCCGGCATCCCGAGCGCGGGCATCCTGATCGACTGGATGCGGCTCGGGCCCGCCGAGGATCCGCACGCGGACGAGGCGCCCCCTCCGCCCGCGACGCTGGTGCGCGGCGAGGGCGATGCGCGTGTGCTCGCGATCCCCGCGGGCTGGACCTTGGGCTGGGCGATGGAGGTGCCCGAGGCGGCGCGCCTGCGCGGCATCGCGCGCGGCACCGGACGGGTGGAGGTCATCGGGCACCGCGACGGCCAGCCGCCCACGTCGATCGGCACGATCGCGGGGAGCGAAGCGGGCAGGCCCTTCGATCTCGATCTCGCCGCGCTGTCGTCGGTCGGCGCGGGCGCGCAGATCGCGCGCATCGATCTCCGGGCCACCGGCGAGGTGACGCTGGTGCGGCCCGCGGTGGTCACGCTCGACGCAGCGCCGCTGCGCGCGCGCCCGCAGCTGCGCAACGTGCTCATCTATCTCACGGACACGCTGCGCGCCGACAAGCTGCGCCCGTATCGCCCGGAGACGCGCGTGCGCACGCCCGCGCTCGACGCGTGGGTGCGCGACGCCGCCGTGATGGTGCGCGGACACTCGCAGGAGAACTGGACCAAGCCGAGCGTCGCGACGCTGCTCTCGGGCCTCTACCCGTGGGAGCACAACGCGACCGGAGAGGACGCCGTGCTGCCGCGCGCGGTCGAGCTCCTCAGCGAGCGCTTGAGCGGCGACGAGTACTACAGCGGTGCGTTCGTCGCGAACGGCTTCTGCTCGGATCGCTTCGGCTTCGAGCAGGGCTGGAACACGTTCCGCAACTACATCCGCCAGGGGCTGCGCTCGCAGGCGGAGTTCGTCGCCGCCGACGTGATCGACTGGCTCGATCGACGGCCGCAGGAGCGCCCGTTCTTCCTCTACGTGCACACGATCGATCCGCATGTGCCGTACATCCCGCCGAGCGAGACGCTCGCGCTCTACGATCCCGATCCGTACTCGGGAATCGTCGACTTCACGCGCGATCGTCAGCTGCTCGAGGGCATCAAGATCGGCCGCATCCGCCTGAACGAGCGCGACCGCACGCGGCTCGAGGCGCTCTACGACAGCGAGGTCACGTACCACGACACGCACTTCGGCTCGATGATGCAGGCGCTCGAGTCGCGCGGCCTGGCCGACGACACGATCGTCGTGTTCACCGCGGATCACGGCGAGGAGTTCTGGGATCACGACTCGGTCGGCCACGGCCACAGCGTCTGGGAGGAGCTGATCAACGTGCCGCTGATCCTGCGCATCCCCGGCGTCACCGACGGCGCGATGCGGATCGACGACGCGGTCGGCCTCGTCGACGTGCTGCCGACGATCTTCGACGCGCTCGGGATGCCGATCCCGGAGGACCTCTCGGGCGAGTCGTTCCTGCCGCAGCTCCTCGGCGCGAGCAGCGACGCGCCGCGGTTCACCGTCACCGGCTTCATGGACGGTTGGCGCGCGATCAACGTCGGTCGGCTCAAGCTGATCCACCGCACCGAGCGGCGGATCATGCTGTTCGACACGCTCGACGATCCCGACGAGACCCGCGATCTCGCGGCCGAGCGGCCGATCGCGGTGCGCTACGCGCGTGGTCTGCTCGGGCTCGGCCTCGGCCAGGCGACGCGGCCCGGCGAGACGCGAAGGCGAGCGCCGATCCGGCAGGAGCGCACAACCATCGACGACACCACGCGCGCGCAGCTCGAGGCGCTCGGCTACGCCGGGGCATCGCGACCGCAGGCCCCGCCCGAGGAGTGACTCGACAGGAGTGCTCGCCCCGGAGGGCGCGCACGGGAGCGCGCGCTTCGCGCGCCGACGGAAGCGCCCGGAGCGGGCGAGCCGATTCTTAGACAGGCTTTGACTCGGCCGGAAGTGCTCGCCCCGGCGCCCCGGACGGACCGGACCGGAGCCCCTCGCGGCCCGCTCGGCGCGGGGTGTACGCTCCGCGGCCGTGTCCGACGACGAGCTCCTCGTGTTCCTCGTGTGCCTCGGGGCGGCCGCGTTCTTCGCGTGGCGCGCGCTCGGGCCGGTGCTGATGGTGTCGCCGCTGCACGCCACGCCGGGCACGCGCTACGTCGTGCTCGGGGTGTGGGTCGTCGGGATCGCGCTGGTCCACTCCACGCTGATCTCGATCGCCGCGCAGGACGTGCGCGAGAGCGTGACGTATACGGCGTTCTACGATGTGATGGGGCTCGCCTGGATCGGGGCTTCGGTCGCAGTGCTCCGTCGGCTCGATCTCTCGCTGCGCGACGATGTGATCGAGCGTCGCAACCCCGCCGCGCTCGCGGCGATCTCCGGCGCGATCGTCGGCATCGCGCTGGCGTACGCAGGCGGCAACGTCGGCGACGGCCCGGGATGGTGGTGCGTGGTGATCGCGAGCGGCGTCGCGACGGCCGCGCTCTTCGCCGTTTGGATCACGCTGTACGTCGCGGCGAGATCCGGCGAGGCGATCACGATCGATCGCGATCTGCCGGCCGGTATCCGCGTGGGCGCGCTGCTCGCGGCGTGCGGTCTCGTGTTCGGTCGAGGCGCGGCGGGCGACTGGGTCTCGGCGAGCGACACGATCGCGTCGTTCGCGCTGGTCGCCTGGCCCGCCGTGATCCTCGTCCTCCTCGGGATCTTCGTCGAGCGCGCGCTCGCGCCGCGCGGGCAGCCGTCGCGCGGCGGGCTCGGGCTCGCGATCGGCGTCGCCGTCGTCTATCTCGGCGCCGCGGCGACCGTGGTGCACGGGCAGGGGATTCCCGCGTGATCGAGGCGCTCCCCTCGCTCGCGCCCGAGCTCGCTGCCCAGGTGCGGCGGCGCGTCATCTTCGACTATCGCAAGTGGGATCCGCAGTTCGGCGACGTCGACGTCATCGCGCCCTTTGCGCTCCGCATCACGCCCGCGACCTGGCGTGAGCTCGCGTCGCACGCCGAGGCGCTCGCGCGCGAGCTGCTGGAGGCCGAAGCGGCGCTCCTGCGCGATCCACGGGCGCTCGCCGAGCTCGATCTGCCGCCGGTGATCCGCGCGCTGCTCGCGACGCGCCTCGCCGGGCCGCCGACGCGCACGCTCGCGCGCTTCGTGCGCTTCGACTTCCACCCGACCGATCGGGGCTGGCAGATCTCGGAGGCGAACAGCGACGTTCCCGGCGGCTTCCTCGAGACGAGCGGGCTCTCGCGGCTGATGCTCGAGCACCACCCCGCCGCGCGCGCGTTCGGCGCGCCCGCGGGCGATCCGACCGACACGCTCGCCGACGCGATCGCCGCGCGCCTCCGCTCGAGGGGCCGCGTCGGGCTCGTGCACGCGACCGCGTACACCGACGATCGGCAGTCGATGCTCTTTCTCGGCGACCGCCTGCGCGCCCGCGGCGTCGAGGGCGTCCTCTGCGGCCCCGCCGAGCTGACGTGGTCGCGCGGCCACGCATCGATCCGCGGCCGAACGCTCGACGGGCTGATGCGGTTCTTCCCGGCGGAGTGGCTCCCGCGCCTGCTGCTGCGCGGCTCGTGGTGGCGGTTCTTCCGCGGCGGCGAGACCCCGGTCGCCAGCCCCGGCGTCGCGCTGGTCTCGCAGAGCAAGCG
>JALYRN010000784.1 GCA_030855295.1 Myxococcota bacterium
TGACGGGGCTGCTCGGCGGCGTCGTGCTCGCGTACGCGGCGGCGCGGCGATCGCGCACGCTGCGCGCGCTCGGGATCGCGCTCGGGCTGCACGTCGTCGCGGTCGCGCTCGCGGGCGGCGACTGGATGCCGGGCTTTCGTCTGATCGCGCCGATCGTGCCGGCGTACGCACTGCTCGCGGGGATCGGCGGCGCGCGCGCGATCGCGCTCTCGCGCGGGAGCCGGCGTCGAGTCGCGATCGCGATGTTGGTCCTGGCGATCGGCGTGCCCGCGCTCGACGCGATCGTGCAGGTGCCCCGCGCGCGCGAAGCAGGCGCGACGCGCGAGCGGATCGGCGCGGAGCTCGCGCGTGACCTCGCCCGGCTCGCGGGCGACGCACCGGTCGCGCTCGTCGACGTCGGCTATCTGCCGTGGGCCGGTGGCTTCGACGTGCTCGATCTCGGCGGCATCACGGATCCCGCGATCGGACGGCGTCCCGGGGCCCACCTCGACAAGCAGGTCGAGCCCGAGCTGCTCGCCGCCCGCGGCGTTCGGGTGATCGTGCTGCGCTCGTTCGTGGCACCGCGCATCGGGTCAGGGGGCGACGTGGAAACGCTCGCCGGCGAAGCGGTCGAGCGCAGGCTCGCGGCCAGCACGTGGGTGCGCGAGCGATTCCGCGTCGAGCGCGTCGTCGCGTGGTCGGACGCGTATTTCTACGTCGTGATGGTCCCTCGCTGACGTCGCGTCCTGCCTCGGTCGCGCCCGCGCGTCGCGCCATGCCCCGTCGCACGACGAGGGCGCGCGCAGAGACGCGGCGCCGTCACCTACCGGCACCATGCTTGCGAGGACTTCGAGCCGTCACTCGTGGAGGTCGAAGTGGTGGAACTAGAGAACAACAGAAATGCAAACGGGAGCGCCCGGTCGCTGACGGGCACGCAGCCGACGACGACTGGCGCCAACGACATGGGCGAGCGCGATCTGAAGCACGCGGCCCAGAAGCAGGCGGAGAACGCGAAGGATCAGATCCGATCGCTCGCCGAGGTCGGAAAGGACCGCGTCGCAGAGAAGCTCGATCACGTCGCGCGCGCGCTGCGTGGCGCGGGCGAGAACCTGCGCAACGAGGAGCAGGACGATCTATCGGAGTACACCGAGGCAGTCGGTGACGGAGTCGAGCGCGTCTCGCGCTACCTGCGAGAGCACGAGGCGGTCGATCTCGCGGACGGGATGGAGCGCATCGCTCGTCGCCAGCCGCTGATCTTCCTGGGCGGCGCGTTCGTCGCCGGGCTCGCGATCGGTCGCTTCTTCAAGAGCAGCGCGCCGCCGTCGACGCCGATCCAGGAAGGCTACGCATCCGGCGGCTACGACGTTCAGTACGGCTATCCGGAGCCCGAGGAGTCGGTCCTGACGGCACCGACCACGCCGGTCGGCGGAACGCCGGCGAGCGGATCGTCGATCCCGACGAGCGGTGGGTCGCAGACGTTCACTCCCCCGAGCGGCACGTTCCGCGGCCCGGGCAACAACAACCCGACGGGGTGATCGGAGATCCCCATGGGCGTACAGGTTTATGACTCGCCGCGGCGCGACGAACAGATCCGTCGCACCGACTGGAACGGAGATCGCGACCGCTCGCTGCCGCAGCTGCTGCGCGATCTCTCGACCGACTCGGTGCACCTGATCCGGCAGGAGGCGCAGCTCTTCCGCGCGGAGACCGAGCAGAAGCTCACGACCGTGCAGCGGCACGCCATCGTGCTCGGAGCGGGCGGGCTGATCGCATACATCGGAGTGCTGGCGCTGACCGCGTCGGTGATCCTCTTGCTCGCGCTCGCGATCCCGGCGTGGCTGTCCGCGCTGCTGGTGGGCGCAGCGATGATCACGCTCGGCGTGGTGGCGCTGGTCGTGGGCAAGAACCGGCTCGCGAGCGAGGAGCTCGCACCCAAGGAATCGATTCGCAGCGTGAAGCACGACGTGCGCACGGTGCGGGAGGCTGTGAGATGACTGAGAAGGACGAGAACATCGACGAGATCCGTCGCGACATCGAGGACACGCGCATGCGGATCTCGTCCGAGATCGACGCGATCGAAGGGAAGCTCACTCCCGGACACGCGCGGGAGGTGGTGATGGAGAAGGTGAACGAGAAGGTCTCCGAGACGCGCGGGCGCGTCGCCGAGAAGATGCACGAGACGCGGGATCGCGTGGCCGACCGGCTCGGCGGCACGGCGACCATCGTGCGAAGCGGTGCGAACCGGGTCGGAAGCGACTTCGGCACCGCGGTTCGGACGAATCCGCTGCCGGTCGCGCTGATCGGCATCGGCGCCGGGTGGCTGGTCTGGGAGACGCTGCGGCCGGTGCACACCGAGCTCGAAGCGGAGCCGCTGTTCGATCTCGACGTCGACGTCGAGCCCGACTACGCCGCAGGGACGAGCGGGACGAACTACGCGGCGGGCATGGGGCCGATCCCCGCGAACATGCGGTCGAACGGCAACGGGCACCGCGCGACGTCGGAGGCGCGCGCCAAGCTCTCGAACGCTCGCGATCGCGCGTCGGGGCTCGCCAGCGACGTGCGTGGTCGGGCCTCGAGCGCGAAAGACCGCGCCTCGCACCTCGCGCACGACGCGAAGGACCGCGCCTCGCACCTCGCGCACGACGCGAAGGACCGCGCCTCGCACCTCGCGCACGACGCGAAGGATCGCAGCCGGATGGTGGCGCAGAAGGGCCGCGACGGAGCCCTCCGCGCGCGCGACGTGAGCACGGAGGCGTACGACGCGAACCCGATCGCGTTCGGCGCGCTCGCGCTCGCGCTGGGCGTCGGCGTCGGTCTCCTCCTGCCGCACACGCGGCGTGAGGATCGAGCGCTCGGACGCGCGCGCCAGCGGGTCGTGACGAAGGCACGGCACATGGCCGACGAGGCCAAGCACGTCGCGATCGACTCGGTGCGCGAGGGCGCGAACGCCGCGCGCGAGACCGCGAAGCGGGAAGCCGAGGAACGGAACCTGATCCGTTGAGCCTTCGACCGCGCGGGAGCGCACGGGCACGCCCGCCCCACCGGGGCAGCGTGGCCGTGCGCTCGTTCGTGCGGCGTCGGGACGTGCCGAGCGCGTCGAGCATCGTGACCATCGTGGACAGGCGCGCCGGGCCTCTGGCAGCATCGATCCGGTGAAGGTCGAGCTCGCGCCCGGGTTCGTGGTGGCGATGCCGTCGCTGCGAGATCCCAACTTCGCGCGGACGGTCGTGCTGCTCGTCGAGCACGGCGAGAACGGCTCGCTGGGCTTCGTGGTGAACCGGCCGTCGCGGCTCTCGTTCGAGCAGGTCGCGGACGCGCTGGGCTTCGAGCATCGCGAGGGGCCCGAAGAGGTCGCGGTCTTCACGGGGGGCCCGGTCGCGCCCCAGTCAGGTTGGATCCTGTTCGACCCGAGAGGCGTCGATCAGAGCGACCTCGACGACGCGCTGCTGATCCACGACTCGCTCGCGGTCAGCGCGTCGCGCACGCTCCTCGAGCGGATCGCGCGCGAGGGAGCGCCCGGTCGCTGCGTGCTCGCGCTCGGCTACGCCGGATGGGCGGAGGGACAGCTCGACGCCGAGTTCCGCCAGGGCTCGTGGATCCCGATCGAGCTCGATCCCGAGATCGTCTTCGACACCGAGCCCGGCGAGCGGTGGACGCGCGTGCTCGCGCAGTCCGGGATCGAACCGGGCCGAATCGTGTCGGCGGCGAGCGGCGGCGAGGTCAGCTGACCCGCGACGCGCGCGCGCGGCGTCACTCTGCGGTCGGCTGCGGGCGCGGGGGCGGCGCGCCTCGCGGT
>JALYRN010000785.1 GCA_030855295.1 Myxococcota bacterium
GCTCGCGAGCGACCTGCGCTGCGGCGGCCCCGCGCTGCGTGTTCACGGTGAGTGCGAGTCGCTACGCTTCCTCGATCGCGACGCCCCTGCGCTCGAGGGCGCGTTCCGCACTCCGACCCTGCGCAATGTCGCGCGCTCGGGTCCGTACATGCACGGTGGCCACTTCGCGCGTCTCGACGAGGTCATCGAGTTCTATCGCGCCCTTCCGGGCCGCGCGTCGATCGGCGAGCGCGACCCGATGCTGCACGTGCTGCCCCGGAGCGTGAGGACGAGCGATCTCGTCGCGTTCCTCGAGTCCCTCGACGGCGGGCCGGTGGACGCCCAGTGGCGCGGCGCAACCCGATGACGCCCGGGCTGTCGGTTGGCGACATGACGTGTGCATCGGCGCTTCGCCGTCGCGACCCGCCCGAGTGGCGCGCGGATCGCCCATACTCGCGGGCGTGAAGCGCTTCGTGGCGATCGCGCTGCTCGCGCTTGCTGCGTGTCACGGGACGCCTGCCCCGACCGTGCGGCGGCCGCTGGCGCGTCGAGCGGTGCGCGGTGACAGCCCGGCTTTCGCGGTCTGGCCCGTGCACATCGAGAGCGTGGAGGACGCAGTCGCGCTCTTCGCCGGCGGCGCTCCCTGCGTCCGTAGGAGGGATGGGCAGCTCCTCTGTGCCCATCAGGATCCCGAGGCGACGCAGCGCGATCAGGTGCAACGATTTCTTCGTTTCGCGCGCGCCCACGCGACGATCGGAGAGCGTGCCGCGATCGAGCGCGAGCTGGAGCTCGTGAGGAGAGGTGCCGCCCGGGACGACGTCCGTGCGGGGCGGCTCACGACGTGGGATCGCTCCCCGACGCCCTTCGATCCGCCGGTGCACGTCGAGGCGAGCGAGACGCTGCACGTCGGCGTCGCGGTGGAAGGAGGGTGCGCGGTCGTGGATGGCGGGCATGCGATCACGTGCTGGGGCGAGCACGGCGGAGGCGGCGTCACGCGCGTCGAGGTCCCGCCGGGCGAGCGCGCGTCGGAGGTGGCAGTCTCCGCGGAGCGGGATCGTCTTTCCTGCAGTTCGGCCGTGTGCGGAGCGCCGCACGCGTGCGCACGGCTCGTGTCCGGGCGTGTTGCTTGCTGGGGCTGGAACTTCGTCGGACAGCTCGGCGACGGGACGCGCGACGACGCGCGCGCGCCCGTGCTCGTCGACGGCATCGGGGACGCGACGGCGATCGCGGTGGGGATGCACCACAGCTGCGCGCTGCACGCGGACGGCACGGTGTCCTGCTGGGGCTACAACCTCGCCGGGCAGCTCGGGGATGGCAGTGACGTCACGCGCGCGCGCCCGGTGCGGGTCGTCGGCGTCACGGACGCGGTGGCGATCGCCGCGGGTGAGATGCACGGATGCGCGGTTCGCGTCGACGGGCGGTTGGTGTGCTGGGGCGATGCGCGTCGGTACGGCATCCGCGAGGATGACGACGGTCCCGCGGCGGCGATGCCGCGCATGCTCGAGTCGCCCGAGCCGCTCGTCGAGGCGATCGCGGGGAGCGAGTGCACCTGCGCGCGAGGCAGCTCGGGGCGCGTCTACTGCGGTGGATCCTACTGATTCGAGAGAGACCATCCGTCGAATCGCCAGCGCTGCGACTCGCTCGCAACGGCGGGAGCACGGCTCGCTCGTCCCCGGCTCGGCGAGTCGATCGGAGAGCCCGCGATGCCTGTTCTCTCCCGGGAGGGCGATCGAGGCTCTGCCGAATCAACCGGCTACGAAGGATCGGGCCTGCGGCGTCCGCCGCGCGGGCCGACACGTCGAGGGGCGCTCGGCGAGCTGAGAGCGCGGGCTCGGGCGCCGAGCGCGAGATGATCGAGGGCTCTGCCGAATCAACTGCGGCGCGGAAGAATTCGAGCCTTCGGCGTCAGTCGCGAACGCTCCCGCGCGTCTCGTCTGCATGGCGCGAGCACGACACCGGCAGAAGGAGATCGTGTTCCGAACGCACGGGGGCAAGCGGCGGGGCGCGGGGCGGAAGCCGGTCGGCGAGCGCGCGCTCGTCTCGCACGGAGTGCGAGACGACGTCTCCTCCCGCGCCCCCGTGCTCGTGACTCTGAAGATGAAGAAGCGGGTCTGGAACCTGCGGACCAAGCGCGCGTTCGCGCGGCTGGTGCCGGCGTTCCTCGCGGTGTGCGAGCGCTTCGGGATGCGCTTGGTGCAGTTCTCGGTGCAGGGCGATCACATCCATCTGGTCGTCGAGGCGGAGGGCCGGCGCGCGCTCGCGCGCGGCATGCAGAGCCTGTGCGTCCGCATCGCCCGCGCGCTGAACGAGATGATGCAGACCAGCGGCGGCGTATTCGCGGATCGCTACCACCACCGCGTGCTCGCGACGCCGCGTCAGGTCCGCGCTGCCCTCGCGTACGTACTCGGGAACGGCCGCCGGCACGGGCACGCGCCGCGCACGAGCGGCTGGCTCGATCCCTTCTCGTCCGCGCTCGCGTTCGACGGCTGGCGCGGCGGTCTCGACGAGCGCCAGCTCGCGCTCGCTCGCGCCCATCCACCGCCGGTCGCGCGGCCGCGGAGCTGGCTGCTCGCGATCGGATGGAAGCGCGCCGGTGGTCTCCTCGATCCCGCGCACCGGCCCGGGCCGATGCCCGCCTGAGCGCCAGGCTCTCCAGCCGCCCGGTCGCGCGAGATCGGCGCGCATGATCGATGCGCTCCGGTGCTTCGAGAGCGCTCGTCGCACTCGAAGGCCGTCCAAGAATCGGCTCGCCCGCTCCGGTCGCTTCCGTCCGCGCGCGTGGCGCGCGCTCCCGTGCGCGCCCTCCGGGGCGAGCACTCCTGTCGACTCAAAGGCTGTCCAAGAATCGGCTCGCCCGCTCCGGGCGCTTCCGTCCGCGCGCCAGGCGCGCTCCCGTGCGCGCCCTCCGGGGCGAGCACTCCTGTCGATTCAGCGCGGCGGGCGGCGGGCTCGGCGGGCGTCGCGGCGCTCGTCGAAGGTGGGATGGGCGGCGTCGATCACGCGGAGGAGCTGGATCGACGTGCGCACGACGCCGCGGCCCAGGGCGCCGACCTGCATGCCCTCGCCGTCCGGATCTTCGACCGCCGCGAGGGTGTCGATTCGCGTGGCGACGTCGCCGACCTGGAAGGCCCACTCGGTCGTGATCGTGTCGCGCGCGCCGACGACCGAGGGCGGCGGGAGCGGGAGCCGGACCGTGCCGCCGCGGATGGCGTCGATCGCCGCGCGGTCCATCGAGCGCATGCCGGAGCTCCGCGTGACGTGCACGGTCGCGACGCGTCCGTGGCGGTCGTGCACGACGCGCAGCTCGACGCGGTACCAGGTGATCGGCGCGTGGAGCGGGTTGCGCTCGTCGAACCGATCCTGCGCCATCTCGTCCTCGCGGCTGCGCGAGAAGATCGTCTGCGGCGCGTGGCCACCGGGGTCGATCGGGCGCTGCGGCGGCTGCGCGTAGCGCCCGAGCTCGTCGGCCGCGATCTCCAGGGGATTCATCCCGGCGCGACGCTCCGCCTCCATCGCGCCCCGATCGGGGCGGAACGACGAGCGCATCGAGTCGCGCATCGCGTAGTACCAGCCGTCGACCGCGCCGGCGCCGATCTGCTGCTCGCGCAGGCGATCGTCCATCCAGCGATCGAGATCCTCCTCCGAGCTCTCCTCGAGGCTGCCGGCGCGAGGCGCCGAGCGCAGCTCCCAGCCCACCGCGGGACCGAGCGCGTCGTCCGAGAAGAGCTCGATCCGCGGCTCACCGGGCTCGCCCTCGTCGCGAAGGGGCGGCGCGGTCGTGCGGGTGCGGGGC
>JALYRN010000786.1 GCA_030855295.1 Myxococcota bacterium
CCGACGCGGCGCGCGATGCCGGTGGCGACGACGCCGGCGACGACGCGGGCGCCACCTGCCCGATGATCGCCGCGGACACATACGCCGTCGTCGAGGTGGCCGCGACGTCCTGCGTGTTCTCGGCGGGCGCGCAGGTGATCGTGAGCGCAGGCACGACCGCCTGCGACTGGACGGCGGCGTCGGTCGCCGAATCCGTGATCGACGGGACGTTCACCGTGGCGGCCGACGCGACGATCGCCGGGAGCGTGCGGGTCGCGGGCGCGATGGAACCGGTCGCGTGCACCGGCGCGTTCGACGCGACCACGCGACAGCTCACGTTCACGTGCCCGACCGACTGCGTGATCACGCTCGCGCCGACCACCGCGACGATGTGAGCGCGGCTCCCCGGCCGATCGAGGCGCGCTCGATCAGCGGATCGCGAGCACGTCGGCCATGTCGTAGCGGCCCGGCGTCTTCTGCGCCGCCGCCCATCGCGCAGCGCGCAGCGCGCCGAGCGCGAACAGCGATCGATCGTGGGCCCGGTGCGTCAGCTCGATCCGCTCGCCGGGCCCCGCGAGCACCAGCGTGTGCTCGCCGATCACGTCGCCGCCGCGCAGCGTCATGATCCCGATCTCCGCCGCCGGACGCGCCCCCACCTGGCCGCTGCGTCCGTGCACGAACGACTCGCGGCCGAGCCCCTTCGCCGCCGCGACCCGCTCCGCGAGCCGCACCGCCGTGCCGCTCGGCGAGTCGACCTTCTTCTTGTGGTGCATCTCCACGATCTCGGCGTCGAAGTCGGGGCCGAGCAGGCGCGCCGCCTCCGCCGCGAGGTGGAAGAGCACGTTCACGCCGACGCTGGTGTTCGGCGCGACGACCACGGCGGCCTTCGCGGCGAGCTCGCCGATCGCCGCGTCGGCGTCGGCGTCGAGCCCCGTCGTCCCGATCACCATCGGCGTGCTCGATGCCGCGCACGCCCGCGCCGTCGCCGCGGTCGCCGCCGGTGACGAGAAGTCGATCACCACGTCCGCGCCACGGAGCGCCGTGCGGTCGGCGACCAGCGCGATCCCGATCGGGCCCACCTGCGCGAGCTCCCCCGCGTCGCGACCGAGCGCGTCGCTCCCCTCGCGATCGAGCGCTGCCACCAGCGCGAGCGACTCGTCCTCCGAGATCGCGCGCACGATCGCGCGTCCCATGCGCCCCGCCGCGCCGTGCATCGCGATCCGCAGCATCGTCGCCTCTCCCATGGCCGTTCCCCCGCTCATGGTCGCAGCCCTGCTCATGGCCGCAGCCCCGCTCATGGCCGCAGCCCCGCTCATGGCCGCAGCCCTGCTCATGGTCGCAGCCCTGCCGCGCGGAGCGCCGCGCGCACCTTCTGCATCGAGCTCTCCTCGGGCCACACCAGCGGCAGTCGGATCTCGCGCGCCAGGAATCCGTCGTCCGCGATCGCCGCCTTCACCGGGCCCGGGTTCGTCTCGACGAACATCGCCTCGTGCACCGGCGCGAGCCGGAGGTGCAGCGCGCGCGCGCCCGCGAGGTCGCCCGCCTTCCAGCGTCGCACCACCTCGCTCGTCTCCGCCGGCAGCAGGTTCGCCGTCACGCTGATCACGCCACTGCCGCCGACCGCGAGCACGGGCAGCGTCAGCGCGTCGTCGCCCGCCAGCACGTCGAAGCGATCGCCGAGCGTCGCGAGGATCTGCTGGCTGCGCAGGACGCTCCCGCTCGCCTCCTTGATGCCGACGATCGAGCGCACGTCGGCGAGGCGAGCCAGCGTCTCGACCCCGAGATCCACGCCGGTGCGCGCCGGCACGTTGTAGAGGATCGACGGCATCGGCACAGCGGCCGCGATCGCGCGGAAGTGCGCCTCGAGCCCCGCCTGGGTCGGCCGGTTGTAGTAGGGGCACACCAGCAGGAGGCCATCGGCGCCCGCATCGCGCGCGATGTGCGCGAGCTCGATGCTGCGCCTCGTCGATGCGGTGCCGGCGCCCGCGATCACCGGCACGCGCTTCCTCGCTTGCTCGACCACGACGCGCACGACGCGCGCGTGCTCGGCCTCGTCGAGCGTCACCGACTCTCCGGTCGAGCCGCACGGCACGAGCCCGTCGACGCCGCCTGCGATGCAGCGCTCGACCAGCTCGCGGAGCGCCTTCTCGTCGAGCTTCCCGTCGCGGAATGGCGTGACGAGCGCGGGGAGAGTACCGGCGAAGGTGGTCATCGAGCGGCCTCCGGGGGCGGGCGGCGGGCGAGCCTAGCGGCGAGGCCCGAGACGAGCAACGCGCACGTTCGCCGGAACATCCCGAGGATCCGCGCCGTTGCCCCGTCTCTTGCCACCCGGCCCTCGGGGGGTAGACTGCCGCGCTCTCGCCGTATGATCCGCTTCCTCCTCGTCGCGCTCGCCCTCGCGACGCTGGGCCTCTCCGGTCCGGCGGCAGCGGAGGACTGCTTGTGCGTCGGCCCGGAGCAGGTCTTCGCGGACGTCGCGGCCAGCGTCACGCTGGAGTCGCCCGATCCGCTCGCGCCGCTGCCGGAGCTCGAGGCCGCGCCCGCCCCGTCCGAGCGCGCTGCCGCGCCGGTGCTGTGGTGCGTGTCGCCGGACGATCCGCGCTGCTCGCGCGACGACACCGGCGAGGCGCCGCATCGCATCACGCTCGCGACCTCGCCGGTCGCCGCGATCCCGACGACGCCGCGCGTCCCGCCTCCGGCGATCACGCTCGTCGATCTCGCCACCGAGACGCTGCCTCCCTCCGACGGAATCAGCGGCAGTCTCGATCGTCCTCCACGCGCCTGAGCGCCGCATCCCGCGCCCTCGAGTCCCTGCGCACCCCTCGTCCGAGGGTCGGCCGGGGCCCCTCGAGCGCGTGATGCGCGCGCGCCGCCCGGCGTGTCGGTCCGAGTTCCACCCCAAACGTTCGAGTTTCGTTTTTCGTGTGCGCCGGGCGCGAGGTCGCGCTCCGTCGCACGCCACGAGAGGACCCTTTTCCATGGCTACCAAGAGCTCCAACCAGTCGCCGGTGCAGCCCACCGGGACGATGAGCCTGCCGTCGGCGGTGATCGCGATCCTGATCGCGTTCGTCGGCGGGCTGATGATCGGCCACCTGACCGGACGCGGCACGGAAGCGTCCGGCGACGAGATCGCGATGGCGGAAGGCGACCGCGGCGCCGACGGCGAGGGCGCGGGCGCGGGCCCGGCCGTCGCCGACGACGTCGAGCGCTTCCGCGTCGACGTCACCGACACCATGCCGCAGCGCGGTCCCGACGACGCGCTCGTCACCATCGCGGTCTTCAGCGACTTCGAGTGCCCCTTCTGCAGCCGCGTCGTCCCGACGATGGATCGTCTCGTCGAGGACTTCGGTCGCGACGTGCGCATCGTCTGGCGCAACAACCCGCTGCCCTTCCACCAGAACGCGACGCCCGCCGCCGAGGCCGCCCTCGAGGCGTACGCGCAGCGTGGTGACGAGGGCTTCTGGCGCATGCACGACGTGCTCTTCGAGAACCAGCGCGCGCTCGGTCGCCCGCAGCTCGAGCAGTACGCGCAGCAGCAGGGCCTCGACATGGCGCGCTTCCGCGCCGCGCTCGACAACCACACGCACCAGCCGAGCATTCAGCGCGACATGCAGGCCGCCGCCTCGATCGGCGCGCGCGGCACGCCCGCGTTCTTCATCAACGGTCGCCAGCTGATGGGCGCGCAGCCCTTCGAGCAGTTCCAGACCGTCGTCCAGGACGAGATCCGCCGCGCCAACGAGCAGATCAGCCGCGGCACGCCGCGCGCGCAGCTCTACTCGGCGCTGATGCGT
>JALYRN010000787.1 GCA_030855295.1 Myxococcota bacterium
GCACCGAGACCTGCGCGGGCGATCGCTGGCCCGGCGTATGCGACGGTGCGGTGCTCCCGGCCGCGACCGACGCATGCGACGCCGCGCTCGTCGACGACGACTGCGACGGCACGCCCAACGACGGCTGCTCGTGTGTCGGCTCCGAGAGCCGCGACTGCTACAGCGCGCCCGCCGGCACCCTCGACGTCGGGCTCTGCCGCGGCGGCACGCAGACCTGCAGCGACGGCATCTACGGCGCGTGCTCCGGCGAGATCGTTCCCGCCGCCGAGACGTGCGGAAACGGCGTCGACGAGGACTGCGACGGCGAGGACCTCGCGTGCCCGCCCGCGAACGACGATCGCACCGGCGCGATCGAGCTGATCGTCCGCCATGCCGAGACCAGCGTCACCGGCACCACGATCGGTGCGACCCACGACGGGCCCAGCACGTCGTGCGGGTGCACGTCGGGCGGCAACGTCTGGTACTACTTCCGGCTGCTCGACGACTCGGTCGTCTACTTCGACACCGCGTCGACGACGGACAGCTTCGACACGTCGCTCTTCCTGACCGACTCGGCGGGCGCGCTCCTGCCCGGCCAGCCGGACAACGGCCGTCCCGCGGCCGGCCTCTGCAACGACGACGGCGGCTGCGGCGGCGTCGGCGGCTGGGGCACGGGCCTGCAGTCGCGCACCTGGGGCTTCCTCGAGGCCGGCGTCTACTACGTCGCGGTCGGAGGTTGCGGCCGCGGCGCGTTCACGCTGCGCCTGCAGCACATCCCGATCACCGAGGGCTACTACTTCTACGAGACGCGCATCACCGGTGACGGCAGCGACGAGACCTTCCTGATCGGATCGAACCGGCACTCGAGCACCTGCGGCGGCCTCATCTCGGGCGAGGACGTGCGCTGGTTCGTCACCTGCGGCGCGCCCCAGTTCTTCTCGCTCTGCGAGGGTGACGGCGGCGCGTACACCTCGCGCCGCACCAGCACCGAGACGACGCGCTGGGATCCCGTGCTCTACACGCACTCGGGCGTGACCGGCATCGAGTCGCGGTGCTCGAGCGCCGGCACCACGGGCGTCGACTGTCGCGGCCGCATCGGCGACTCGGTCGACAGCACGACGTTCGACACGACCGAGGGCGGCGCGCGCCTGAGCGACGCCGAGATCACGCGCGGCCTCAACGCGCTCCTGGTCGACGAGCGCGTGCGCGGCAGCGGTATGGAGTACCGCCTCGTCTGGCGCGTCCGCGACCGCTGACGTCCCGTACGCGCCTCCGGGGCGAGCTCTCCTGTCGGCTCAGCGCGGCAGCCGCTTCGACGCCTCGGTGACGTCGCGATCGATGGAATCGGCGAGCGGTCCCGGACGCGCCGACACGAAGATCCAAGCGCGGCCCTGCAGAGGGTCGCGGTGGACGCGCACGCTGACGAGGGCCCGGCCTCGGCCGTGCGGGAACACGAACCGGATGACCGAGTCGATCGCCTCGCCGCGCACCGCCGACTCGAGGCGGCGCGCCAGCTTCTGCACCGACGCGCACGGCGCCAGCTCCGAGAACCGCATCCCCCGCACGTCCTCCGCCGCGTGGGCCGACGTCTCCGACTCGTACGCGTTGAACTCGAGGATACGGCCGTCGCCGTCGAGCGCGATCGCGCCGAACGGCAGCGCATCGAGCTCGCTCCGAGACAGCTGCTCGAGCGCGGCGAGCTCGTCGGGCGAGAGCCGGCGCACGTCGGTCGGCCAGCGCCCCTCGCGCGCGACCTGCGGGCGCAGCACCGCGCGCACCACCGAGCCCAGCTCGAGCACGTCGAAGGGCTTCGGCAGACAGGCGGTCGCGCCGATCGCGAGCACCTCCGTCTGCCACTCGTCGACGCGTCCCGAGGTCGCGATGATCGGGACGGCTCCGAGATCGCGGATCACGCGCGCGACGGCCGGGCCGCCGAGCTCCTCGAGATCGACGTCGAGGAACACGAGGTCGATCTCGCGGCCTGCCGCGAGCTCGATCGCCTCGAGCCCGCTCGCGGTCTCCACGACCGTGTGACCGGCGCTCGCCAGCGAGAGGGTCACCACCTCGCGCAGATCGCGCTCGGCGTCGACCACGAGGATGTTCGCCATCGACGCGATCTCGACGCGCCCGGCCCCGCCCACAATCCAGCGCTTCGGAGCCCCCGGTGGGGAGGCCTGCGCCGTCCCCGATCGCTCGTCACTGCACGCGTCGGTAGAAGATGTCGCCGTTCGGGCAGCTCGCGCCGGTCGTGATCGGGCACGACGCGCCGCGCCGGTGATCCACCCACACGACGTGGAACGCGCCGCTGCCGACCCACACGCTCGGCCGGCGCGAGTCGCTCGAGCCCGCGCTGCTGCTGTCGAGCCGATAGTCCTGCGGCTGCCAGGTCGCGCCGCCGTCGAGAGAGAAGTTCGCGAAGATGTCGAACGCGCCCGCGCGATCGTCGGCCCACACCGCGGCGATCAGGCTCCCGCTCCCGCCGAGGTCGACGTCGAAGCTTCCGGTCGCGCCGGCCGCGCTCCCCGTGTCGAGCCGCTCGGGCGCGCTCCAGCTCGCGCCGCCGCTGGTCGAGCGCGTCGCGTAGACGTCGGAGAACCCCGATCGGTAGTCGATCCACGAGACGATCACGTTCGCCGCGCTGGGCGCGATCACGTGAGGCTCGATCGAGTCGTGCGGCAGCGGATCGCCGTCCAGCTTCACGGCGCTCCCGAGCCAGGTCGCGCCCGAGTCGCTCGAGCGGTTCGCCCAGATGTCGAACGACCCCATGTCGCGGTCGTCGACCCAGACCACCCACACGCCAGTGCCGTTCGCCGCGATGTCCGGCGAGAAGCTGGCGGACGCGCCCGCGGCCGAGCCGGTGTCGATCCGCTGCTCGGTCGCTGCGAACGTCGCGCCGGAGTCGACCGAGCGGCGCAGCTGCAGATCGAGCGATCCCGATCGATTGTCGCGCCACACGACGTACACGCTCGTGCCGGTCGCGGCGATGCGCGGATCGGCCGCCACGAACGTCGCGCCGGTCGGGGTCGAGAGCTGCAGCGGCGTGCTCCAGGTCGCGCCCGAGTCGGTCGAGCGCGAGAAGAAGATGTGGCGCGAGCGCGTGCCGGCGAACGACTCGTAGACCGCGTACACGTTCGTGCCGACGCTCGCGAGCCGCGCGTTGTACGAGTCGCGCGTGCTGGTGGTGCCCGACGCGTTGATCTTCACCTCGCCCTGGAGCGTCGCGCCGCCGTCGGTCGATCGGCGCGAGTAGATCTCGCGATAGTTCACCCCGCCTCGGAAGTCGGGCCACGACCACACCACCCCGCTCGCGCCTGCGAGCGCGAGGTCGGGCCGGAACGTCGGCCCGCTCGAGCCGTCGAGACGCGACGGAGTCGCCCACGCGCTGCCCGAGTCGGTGCTGCGCGTCGCATAGATGCGCGCGTTCCCGCCGCCCGTCAGATCGCGCCACACGACGTTCAGGCGCGAGCCGATCCCGAGGATGCGCGGGTCGAGCGAGTTCGCGCTCGACGCCGCGCCCTGGGTGTCGAGCCGCACGTCGGTGCCCGTCGGCCGGAGGCAGCCCTCGTCGACCGTGCCGTCGCAGTCGTTGTCGAGGAGATCGCAGCGCGTCTCCACCGCCTGGTGCGTCGCCGGCAGATCGCATCCCCAGGCCGCTGCCCCGCGGCAGGTCGGCGTTCGCAGGCCGCACACACCGCGCGTCTCCGCGCAGCTCGGCACCGTCGCGCGCGCCGGCGGCGTCAGCCCGTCGTCGATCGCGCCGTCGCAGTCGTCGTCGGCGCCGTTGCAC
>JALYRN010000114.1 GCA_030855295.1 Myxococcota bacterium
GCCGATCGCCGCGGCGGCGGCGAGGCTGCCGACCGCCCACCAGACGCCCGAGTCGTCGCCGCTCGCCTCGTCCTCGGTCGTGCGCAGCGCGAGCTCGGGCACGACCGCGATGCGCTGCTGTGCGTGGGTCTCGCGCGCGCTCTCGCGCAGCGGAACGCCGGCGAGCTCGAGCGTCGCGTAGTACTCGACCGGCGCCTCCAGCGAGAGCCGCAGCTCGCGCGGCGCCTGCTCCCACTCGCCGTCGCCGCGCCGTCCGTGGACGCGCACCGTGGTGTGGGGGAGCTCGGGGCTCACCTCGGCGCGAACGACGAGCACATCGCCGTCCTCGCGCGCGTCGAGCGTCAAGCGCGGCTCGTCGCGCTGCGCTCGCACCCTGGCGAAGCGCTGGCGAAGCGACGGCGGCGAGCTCGCGAGCGCGTCGTCGGCGCCCTCGACCAGCGAGAGCAGCAGGAGCGCGCGCTCGAGCGAGTCGTCGTCACCGGCGCCGCGGCTCGAGAGCGCGAGCAGCTCGAGCGCGCGCGTCAGCTCCGCCGCGTCCAGCGTCCCCCGCTCCAGCAGCGTCGTCAGGGCCCGCACCGCGCCGCTGAAATTCGCGGCGTCGAAGCTCGCCCGTGCGCTCGCGAGCGTCGCGGCCTCTTCGGGCCCGTCGGCGCGATCTTGCGCAGAAGCGGCGGTCGCGATCGCGACCACGACGATCATCGCGATCGCCGCGCCTCCGAGCCGAGCGACGACTTGGCGCATCGGTGGAATTATTCGCCACGCCTGCGCCGATCGCAACACGTCAGATCGGGCGCCGGGCGCCGGGGGCGCGCGCGATACCGCTCGCGCTCGACATCCCACCTGCGCGCACCCACGGATCGGAGGTGCTCGGCCGCTACTCGATCGTCCGCGGTGCGCGCGCGTCGAGCTTGCCGGTCGGCATTCGTCAGGACACGCGCAAGCACACCCGGCACGTGCTCCGGCCGACGGCGGAGATGGTCGCCGCGGTGTTCGGCAGCGCCGGCGACGACGCCGCGTGGAGCCGCTACGCGACCGAGTATCGCGCGCTGCTCGAGGCGCGCTTCGCCGACGAGCGCGCGGCGTTCGATCGCATCGCGACGTTCGCGCGATGGCACGACGTGCACCTCGGGTGCAGCTGCCCGTCCTCGAAGAACCCGGACGTGCAGCGCTGCCACACCGTGCTCGCGCTCGCGTTCATGAAGGAGCGCTATCCCGACCTCGACGTGCGCATGCCCCCGGAGGTCACGCGTTCCCCGGCGGGCGACCGCCCGCGGTGATCGCGCCCAGGACGTGCGCGACGATCCGATCGCAGCGCGCGCCCAGGAAGGGGAAGAGATCGCCGGCGTTCGACTCGAGCGCGTCCTCGATGGTCGCGCGCAGCGCGCGCCGCGCGCGATGCAGGCGCACGCGCACGGCCTCCTCGGTCAGCCCGAGCGCGTCCGCGGTCTCGGCGCCCGAGAGCTCCTCGAGATCGCGCAGCACGACGACCACCCGCGCGCTCTCGGGGAGCGCGTCGATCGCGCGCTCGAGCAGCGCGCGCGCCTGGACTCGCGAGGCCTCGTCCTCGGGGCTCGGACGCGCCGACGCCGCGTGCTCCGCGGAGTCATCGACGAGCGAGAGCGTCGGGCGGGCGTCGCGTCCCCGCAGCCGGCGCAGCGACGCGTGCACGACGATGCGCGTCAGCCACGTCGAGAAGCGCGCCCGGCCGTCCCACTGCGCGAGGTGCTGGTACGCCGACAGCCACGCCTGCTGTGCGGCGTCCTCGGCCTCGGCGTCGTCGCGGAGGATCGCGCGCGCGGTGCGGAAGACGCGCTGGTTGTGGCGACGCATCAGGATCTCGAAGCGCTCGGACGAACCCGCGACCACGGAAGAGACGACGGCGGCGTCGTCCTCGGGAAGCGCAGCGAGCGGATGTACGGTGGTCTTCATCGGCCTCTCGTGGAAGGAGGTCAGCGCCGCGGCGAGCGCGAGGGGATGCCGTACCTCGGAGCCACCGACCGGGCGAACCGTTACAGGAAACGGGCCCGAGCCGTGGCACTCTCGCTCGCGGATGCGAGCGTCGGCTGCCGTTCCGTTCCTCGCTGGCGTGCTGCTGCGCGACTGATCTTCGGGGGCGGCCGCCAGCTCAGCGACGCAGCGGCGCGAAGCGATCCTTGAGCACGAGGAAGCGCTTCTCGAAGAGGTGGAAGCTCGCGACCGCGAGCGCCAGCGCGATCGCTGCCTTCAGCGCGGCGATCAGGAGCACGTCGAGGAGCGCGACGCCTGTGACGACCGCGATGTCCGTCGCCACGAAGCGCCGGAAGAGCGGCGCGAACGCCCAGTGGATCACGTAGAGCCCGTAGCTGTACTTCCCGAGCTCGAGCAGCGGCCGGACGGTCAGCGCGCGAACGAGGAGGCTCTTCGCGTCGGCCTGCGTCGCGACGACCACCAGCGCGCCGCCGCCGAGCGCGACGAGCGAGGGCGCCCACGTCCCGGCGATCACGTCGTCGTGGTGCAGGCCTCCGCGGATCACGAACATCAGCCCGAGCGCGCTCGCCGACATCGCGAGCACGATCGGCGCGCCTCGAACGACGACCGAGCGCCACGCCGGCATGCTCATCGCGGCGGCGATCGCGCCCCCGAGCACGAGTCCGTCGGAGCGGAGCAGCATCAGCGACGTCTCGTCGCCCGTGAGCAGCGCCTTGAGCCCGAACGAGAGCACGGTGACGACCACGCCCGCGATCGCGAGGCGCCGCGGCGGCACCGACCACACGATCGCCGGCCACAGGATGTAGAACTGCTCCTCGGCGGCGAGCGACCAGAAGTGGTTCGCCTCGAATCGATCGGAGACGAAGAGGAGCTCGCCGGCCGCCGCGTTCGCGACGTTGACGCCGTATCCCCAGAGCCAGCCCTGGCGCGACGCGAGGGCGGCAAAGCTCTCCGTCTGCATCAGCGGCAGGAACGCGAGCACGCCGAACACCAGCGCCAGCGTCGCGTAGTAGAGCGGGAAGATGCGCAGCGTTCGCCGCACGTAGAAGTCCCGGAAGTAGTGCGGCTTCGCGCGCGCCGAGATCAGGATCCCGGTGATGAGGAATCCCGACAGCACGAAGAAGAGATCGACGCCGAGCCAGCCGGCGCGGGCCACCGTCCACACCGCGTGCCCGAGCGGGTGGTGGTGCGGCGCCGTCAGGTAGTGGAATGCGACGACGATCGCGATCGCGAGGCCGCGGATCCCGTCGAGCGCGGGGACGTGGACGCGCGACGCGCTCGGGGCCGGCTCCGCCATCGGGCGTGCATGGTACCCGGAGTGTCTGGTCGAGCGCTCCTGCCGGATCAGAGCAGCGCGGCGTGGTGGCGCAGGTGGTCGTCGACGAACGTCGAGATGAAGTAGTAGCTGTGGTCGTAGTTCTCGTGCCGGCGCACGCGCACGGGCTGCCCGGCGGCGGCGCACGCCTCCTCGAAGAGCTCGGGGCGCAGCTCGCGCTCGAGGAACGGATCGGCCAGGCCCTGGTCGATCAGGATCGTGCTCGGCAGCTGCACGGTCTTCACGAGCTCGCACGCGTCGTGCGCCGCCCAGCGCGCGCGGTCGGCTCCGAGATAGCCGGTGAACGCCTTCTCTCCCCACGGCACGCGGCTCGGCGCGACGATCGGCGCGAGCGCCGACACGCTGCGGTAGCGATCGGGATGGCGCAGCGCGAGCGTCAGCGCGCCGTGTCCGCCCATCGAGTGCCCGAAGAGGCCGCGCGCCTCGGGGTCGACCGGGAAGTGCCGCTCGATCCACGCGGGCAGCTCGCGCACGACGTGCGACTCCATGCGGTAGCTCGCCGACCACGGCGCCTCCCTCGCGTCGAGGTAGAAGCCCGCGCCCACGCCGAAGTCCCAGCTCGCGTCGTCGCCCGGATACCGCGCGCTGCGAGGGCTGGTGTCGCACGCCACCAGCGCGATCCCCAGCTCGGCGGCGAGGCGCTGCGCGCCCGCCTTCGTCGGCAGGTGCTCCTCGGTGCAGGTCAGCCCTGCGAGGTAGTAGATCGCGGGCACGCGCCGCCCACCCAGCGCGGCCGGGGGCAGGTACACCGAGAAGCGCATCGGACCGCCGCACGCGTCGCTCGGATGCACGTAGAAGCCCTGGCGCCCTCCGAAGCACGCATGCTCGGAGCGGACGACGAGCTCGCTCGCCGCGTCCGTCATTCGAACTCGATCACGGTGCGGATCGACGCGCCGGCGTGCATCAGCTCGAACGCCTCGTTGATGCGCTCGAGCGGCAGCTTGTGCGTGATCAGGCGATCGATCTCGATCTTGCGATCCATGTACCAGTCGACGATGCGCGGGACGTCGGTGCGCCCGCGCGCGCCACCGAACGCGCTGCCCTTCCACACGCGCCCGGTGACGAGCTGGAAGGGGCGCGTCGAGATCTCCTGCCCCGCGCCGGCGACCCCGATGATCACGCTGACGCCCCAGCCGCGATGCGCGCACTCGAGCGCCTGCCGCATCAGCGTGACGTTGCCGACGCACTCGAAGCTGTAGTCGGCGCCGCCGCCGGTGAGCTCGACCAGGTGCGCGACCAGGTCGCCCTGGACGTCCTTCGGGTTCACGAAGTGCGTGAGGCCGAGCTCTCGTGCGAGCTGCTCGCGCGCCGGGTTGATGTCGACTCCGACGATCATGTCGGCGCCCGCGATCCGCGCGCCCTGGATCACGTTGAGCCCGATCCCGCCGAGGCCGAACACCACCACCTTCGCGCCGGGCTCGACCTTCGCCGTGAAGAGCACCGCGCCGATGCCGGTCGTCACGCCGCAGCCCACGTAACAGATCTTGTCGAAGGGGGCGTCGCTCCGGACCCGTGCGACCGCGATCTCCGGCAGCACCGTGTGGTTCGCGAACGTCGAGCAGCCCATGTAGTGATGGATCGGCTGGCCGCGGATCGAGAAGCGCGTCGTGCCGTCGGGCATCAGGCCCTTGCCCTGCGTCGCGCGGATCGCGGTGCAGAGGTTGGTCTTGCGGCTCAGGCACGACTTGCAGCTGCGACACTCGGGCGTGTAGAGCAGCACGACGTGATCGCCGGGCGCGACGCTGGTCACGCCGGCGCCGATCTCGCGCACGATGCCCGCGCCCTCGTGCCCGAAGATGACTGGGAAGAGGCCCTCCGGGTCGGCGCCCGAGCGCGTGAATTCGTCGGTGTGGCAGACGCCGGTCGCCTTGATCTCGACCAGCACTTCGCCGGCCTTCGGTCCCTCGAGATCGACCTCCTCGACGACGAGGGGCTTGCCAGGTTCGTACGCCACCGCGGCTCGGGTCTTCATGGGCGCAATGATGTAGGACGACCGCGCCACACGCCCGTCCGAGCCTCGTTTCGATCTCCGCGATCGCGGAGACAGCGTCGTAAGCTACGGGCCATGAGCGACGAGGAGAAGCGGCGGCGCCCGCTCCCCGCGACGGTCGAGTCCGACGACGACGAGCTCGCGACGGTGCGGCACGACCGCGGCGACGACGCGGGCGCAGCCGCGTCCGTCGGCGATGCGCGAGCGCCCACGAACAGCGAGCGCTACGCGGCGATCTCGCTGCTGGGCGCGGGAGGCATGGGCGAGGTCCACCTCTGCAGCGATCGCGTGATCGGCCGCGACGTCGCGATGAAGGTGATGCGCCGCGCCGAGGACATCGGCTCGCGCGGCGAGGCGCGCTTCGTGCGCGAGGCGCTGGTGCAGGCGCGCCTCGAGCATCCCTCGGTCGTTCCGGTGTACGACGTCGGGATCTCCCGGGACGGGCCCGCGTGGTTCACGATGAAGCGCGTGCGCGGGCGCACGCTCGACTCGATCCTCGCGGGGCTGAGCGAGCGCGACGAGTCGACCCTGGCGCGCTTCTCCCAGCGCAAGCTCCTCGACGCGCTCGCGCGCGTCTGTCTCGCCGTCGACTACGCGCACGAGCGCGGCGTGGTGCATCGCGATCTGAAGCCGGCGAACATCATGCTCGGCGACTTCGGCGAGGTGAACGTGCTCGACTGGGGCCTCGCGAAGGTCTTCGACCAGGACGCCGAGCGCGAGGAGAGCCTCTCGGATCTGTGGTCGGCCGACGCCGAGCCGACGATGATCGGCAGCCTGCTCGGCACGCCGGGCTACATGTCGCCGGAGCAGGCGCGAGGTGCGCTCCGCACCATCGGTGCGCGCAGCGACGTGTACTCGCTCGGCGCGATGCTCTACGAGATCGTCACGCTGCATCCGTTCAATCGCGCGCAGGGCTCGGTGCCGCTCCTCGCGGCGACGATGAACGGCGTCGATCCGCGTCCGCCCGAGGGGGTCGAGGCGCCGCCCGAGCTCGAGAAGCTGTGGACCCACGCGACCGCGCTCGATCCGGCGGATCGCCTCGCGAGCGCGCGTGAGCTCGCGGACGCGCTCGAGCGCTACCTCGACGGCGACCGCGACGTGACGCGCCGCCGGGAGATCGCGGCGGCCCACCTCGCGACGGCGCACGCGCGGCTGTCGGAGCGCGCGGATCGCGAGACGCTCGACGAGACGACGCGCGCCGCTGCGCTGCGCGAGCTCGCGCGCGCAGTCGCGCTCGATCCATCGAACGCCGTCGCGCTGGAGCTGATGGGCACGCTCCTGCTCGACGCGCCGCCCGAGGTGCCTCCCGAGGCGTTCGAGGAGCTCGAGCGGGCGAAGCAGTCGTCGCGCCACGCGGCCGCGCAGACGGCGGCGCGCCGATACCTGATGTGGGGCGCGTTCGTGCCGCTGGCGTTGATGATGGGCATCCGCGACTGGACGGTGACCGGGGTGGGGATCGCCCTGATCGCGCTCGCCGGCATCGATGCGCTCCGGCTCGCGGCGCGACCTCGCATTCGATTCCGCCACGGGATCGTGCTGCTCGCGCTGAGCTCGCTCGCGATCGCGATGCTGAGCGCGCTCTTCGGGCCCTTCGTGCTGGTGCCCGGTCTCGCCGCGACCAATTCGATGTTCTTCGCGATGAACACCGAGCGGCGGCACCGCGCGTGGATCATCGTCGCGGGCGTGCTCGCGGTCGTCGGACCGTGGGCGGTCGAGGCCGTCGGCCTCGTTCCGTCGGCGTACCGATTCGACGCGAGCGGCTTCGGGCTGGTGGAGCGCGCCGCCTACTTCCCGGAGACGGCGACGATCGTCTGTCTGCTGCTCACCAGCGCCGCGATGGTCGTGATCCCCGCGATGATGGTCGCGCGCATGCGCGACGCGCTCGCACGCGCCGAGCAGCGCTTGTTCCTGCAGGCGTGGCGGCTGCGGCAGATGCTCCCGGTCTCGACGCGCGACGCGATCTCCGGCGAGGTCCGCACGCCGCCCGTCTCCTCGTGAGACGGCCGGCGAGCACTCCCGTCCGCGCGCGCGGCGCGCGCTCCCGTGCGCGCCCTCCGGGGCGAGCACTCCTGTCGAGTCACGTCTCGTCTTCCGCGACGACGACGAGCGAGTCGCCGGGCTCG
Organism: Myxococcota bacterium; assembly: GCA_030855295.1. Taxonomy (GTDB): domain Bacteria; phylum Myxococcota_A; class Polyangia; order Polyangiales; family Sandaracinaceae; genus Sandaracinus. The sequence continues at coordinate 7,418 of JALYRN010000114.1, forward strand.
AGGCGGATCACCTCGTCCTTCGGCGGGATCAGCCGGACGCCGTAGTTGCGCGAGCTGTCGCTCTCGAGCCCGCCCTTCTTGATCCCGATGCAGATCTCGCCGTCGCGCTGCTGCGCGACGTGCATCAGATCGCCGAAGCGCAGCTCCGCCGGCAGCGCCGCGAGATAGAGCGACGCCGGCTTCACGTAGATCTCCGAGCCCTCCTCCTCGAAGAGGTTGTCGTAGACGCGGTGGATCTCTCGCTGCTCGCTGAGCTGCGCGAAGATCATCGAGACCATCCGGTTCGAGATGATCACGTCGTCGACGCCCGCCTTGCTCACCAGCTCTTGGTTGCCGGACTCGAGCACCTCGGTGACGATCTTCGTGCGCCGCTCTCCCGCGCCCGCGACGCGGCGGATGCTGCGGAGGTGGAGGAGCACGACGATGCTCTCGGAGTCGACGCGCTCGGGCGCGAGCTCGCCGCTCTGATCCTGCGGCAGGATGATCACGTTGTCGTAGTCGAACGGACGGCGCGCCTCGAGCTCTTCGCGATCGAGCGGATCACCCTCGAACATCGTGAGCGTCAGCCCGGTCGTCGTGCGTCCGATCGCCTCGAGCTCCGCGCGGAGCGCGTCGGTCGCGCTGCGCACCATCACGTCGACGCTCGATCCCGGCTCGACGTACTTGCCGTACTCGGAGAGGATCGTGGGCGCCTTTGCGCTCCAGCCGAGGAGCAACAGGCGCTCGCGGCGGCTCGCCACGCGCACGCCGGTCGGCGCGAGCGCGCGAGGCTCGATCACGGGCGTGTCCCGCAGCGAGACCGACGAGTCGTCCTGCGCGACGATGATCACCGCGTCGCCATCGCGCAGCACGTACGAGCCCGGCGGGCGCACCAGGATCTCGTCGTTCGTGGTGCGCACGCCGATCGGCACTCCGTCGTCGAAGTGGAGCTGCACCGCCGCGAACGTCAGGCCCCTCCACAGCGCGTCCTCGCGGCGCTTCGGGTGGAAGTAGATCTCGCAGCCCTCGAAGCTGAGGAGCTCCTGATAGACCACCGCGAGGCCGCTGGTGCGCGACGTCTGCACCATGATCTTCGCGAGGATCTCCTCGACCGCGAGCACCACCACGCTCTCGGGCGCGATGTCGCGCACGACCCGGCGGTTGCGCTCGTCGAACACCTCGGCGACGACGGTGAGGTCGTCGCGTTCGCCGACGTGCGTCACGAGCGCGAGCACGGTCTTGATCACGCGCGCGTCGCTCGAGAGCTTGTCGTCGCCTTTGGCGAACGGCGCGCAGCTCGCGAGCACGATCGCGCTCTTGGCCTCGCGCGCGTTCACCAGCTCGAGGCTGCGGATCGACGAGGTCGGTCCGGTGCGGGTCACGACGCGCAGCCGGCCGACCTGCCCGAGCTCGGTGCGCAGCAGCTCGTCGAGCTGCTCCTTCGGCAGCTCGCTGAGGATGACGACGACCGGATTGCGCTCGCTCTCCATCGCCTCGGCGAGCTCGCGGAGGATCTCGACGACGCGCGGGGTCCACCCGAGGATCAGCGTGTGCCCGGCCTCGAGCACCTCGGAGTGACCCTTCTTGAGGTGCTCGATCGCCTGGCTGAGCGCGGTCGTCATGAACGCGATCAACGACGAGAAGATCACGACGCCGGTGAGCCCCGCCGCGACCGCACCGAGCTTGAACTCCGTCGGCGTGACGTTGTCCTGGTTCATGTTCCCGGGATCGGTCAGCTCCAGGAACACGATCCACGTGTGGTGCGCGAGGTCTTGGTTCGCGTCCGGGAAGATCGCGTCGATGATCGCGCGGAGCGCGCTCAGCACGAAGATCGATCCGAGGAACGCGAGCGTCAGCGCGATGAAGAGCGACACGCTCCCCCGCGCCAGGAAATTGTCGACCGCGTAGCGGACGCGCTGGCGGGAGGTGACCGTCTTCTTCATGGAGGCGCGCCGAGAGATACGCCGGCGCCCGGCCGCGAATCAAGCGGCGCGAGGAGACCGACGAGCGACACGGCTACCGCGCCGAAGAGACGGTGGGCTCCGCGGGCAGCGTGATCGTGAAGGTGGAGCCGACGTGAGGGGTGCTGTCGACGGCGATCGATCCGCCGTGCGCATCGACGATCCGCCGCACGACCGAGAGGCCGAGGCCGGCGCCCGGAGCGATCGCGCGCGTCGCGGCGCGGCGGAGGAAGGGCGAGAAAATCTGCGGAATCTCGGCGCGAGGGACGCCGACCCCGAAGTCGGCGACGGCGAGCACGGCGTGCTCCTCGCGCCTCGCGACGCGGACGTGCACCGGGCCGCCCTCCGGCGAGTACTTCACCGCGTTGGTGACGAGGTTCGCGATCACCTGCTCGAGCCGCAGCGGGTCGCCCCGGACGACGACGGCGCCGTCGGGTGCCTCGAGCTCGAGCGTGTGTCGCGTCGTCGTCGGGCGGTACAGCTCGAGCACCTCGCGCGCGAGCTCGGTGAGGTCGACGGTGTCCAGGTGCAGCTCGAGCTCGCCGGCCTCGATCCGCGCCGCGTCCAGCAGGTCCCCGATCATGTGGGCGAGCCGATCGATCTGCCGCTCCGCGATCGCGAGCCGCCGGTCCTCCGGCATGTCGTGGCGCGCCGAGGCGAGCGCCATCTTGATCGCGCCGAGCGGGTTCCGGAGGTCGTGCGCGACGCCGCCGAGGAACGCGATTCGGTCCTCGTGCTGGTGATCGAGCGCTGCGCTCGCCTCGTTGAACGCCCTCGCGATGTCCGCGATCTCTCGCGGTCCGGTCTCCTCCGCGCGCGCGGCGCGCTCGCCACGGCGGGACCGTCCGATCGCGACGCGGATCCCGTCGAGCGGGCGCAGCACGAGGCGATGGAGGCCGAGCAGGAGCAGGCCGAGCGAGAACACGAGCGTCAGCGCCGCCGCTGCGCCGACTGCCGTAGAGAGATCGTCGACCCGCCGCGCCGCCACGTGTGCGGCGCGCACCTCGCGCTCGTTCATCGTGCGCAGCTCCGCGATCGCGCGCTGCGTCCTCTCGATCGGAGCTGCGATCTGGCGGAGCACCTCGTGGAGCGGCTCGCCTCGGCGCTCGAGCGCCGCGCGCTCCTGGAACATCCTCTCGAGCTCGCGCTCGACGCTCGCGAGCGCGTCCTCCTCCGGAGCGCCGCCGATGTGGGCTCGCGCGCGCTCGATGAGCGCTCGGATGTCGCGCTCCTGCATGAGCCGCGCGCTCGCGACCTCGGGATCGCCGGTCACCATCGACAGGTGGCTGAGTCGGCTGTGGACGAGGAGATGCCGCTCGAGCTGCTCGGTGATCGCGACCGTCGCGGAGTCGCGCAGCACGACCTCGGTCGACTGGCGCTGCCACTTCGTGGTGATCGCGAGCGCAGACGACACGGCGACCGCGAGCACGCCGAAGACGAGCGACCACGTGGCGACGAGGCGACGCAGCGAGAGCGGCTCCGGCGCGCGGCGCCCGGTGGCGGCGTGAACGGCGCTCGTCGAGCGGCGAGACGCCGGCGTCATGAGACGCTCCGGCGAGCACGGCACGACTGGGGATCCGAAGCCATGCGCTCGCGCGTGCGCGCGCCATGCCAGATACGAGCCTCCCTGGAATGGCTGCGCAGCCAGTGCGCTCGCCAGGCGGCGCAATGCGATCTGCGACACGAGTTGCGATTCGCAACACGCTCGCAGCTCGCGCTCGCTCTCGGGCGTCGCCGTGCCGACGGAGCTCGTGGCTCGATCGTCGCGGGCGACGCTCGTGCGCGCGCGCACGGTCGGCGTCAGGACCTTGCCGTCGAGCGCGTGTTGCCCGCGAAACCGCATGAAATTCCTCGGAAAACCGTCGGCCCGCGGATTGCGAAGGGCGGCGGATCATGCGCGAATCGCTGCCTCTCTTGCTGATTCTCTCGTCGCTCGCCTGCTCCGTCGAGAGCACGCCGGACGACGCTGGCTCCGCGCTCGACGCCGGGAGCGACGGCGGTCCGAGCTTCGATCCACGCGCGGTGCGCTGGGAGACGATCGAGCTCGGCGAGGTCTCGCCGGATCCGTCGTGGGGCGCGATGGTCGCGGATCTCGGCGACGGCACGGCGGTGCTGATCGGCGGTACGAGCGCGGGGAGCACCGGCGGTCGCGTGTACGACTCGGCGTTCCGGATCGATGCCCGCGGCGCGGCGGTGATCGCGACCGAGATCGTGCCGTCGAGCGCGAGCGCTCCCGCGCCGCGCTACTGCGGCTGCGCGACGTGGGACGCCGCGCGCTCGAGGGTGATCGTGGTCGGCGGCCGCGACCTGACGGGGCCCTTCCTCGCCGGCGAGACGTGGGCGCTCGATCCGGAGAGCGGCGCGTGGTCGCTGCTCGCCGACGCGGCGTCGACGCCGCCGGGGGTGATCGGCTGCGCGATGGCGCACTCGAGGTCCCGCGGTGCGACTTACCTCTTCGGCGGGGGTGGCGCCGGCGGCTTCACCGACACCACGTGGCGGCTCGATCCGGAGAGCGATGCATGGACGCAGCTGACGATCGCCGGTGAGTCCCCGTCGGCGCGGTACGACGCGGTGATGCTGCCGGTCGACGGTGGCGCGCGTCTCGTGCTGCACGCGGGCTCGTTCGGGGCGACCGGCGGCGCGTTCTTCTCGGACGTGTGGACGTTCGACGTCGCGAGCGAGTCGTGGGCCGAGCAGCGCGCCGAGGGAGCCGAGCCGCGGGGGCGGCGCGCGCCGTGGTCGCGCCTGGATCCGACCGGCGGCGGCTTCTACGCCGGCATGGGCTACGACTTTGCGATGGAGCCGGTCGACGATCTCTGGCACTTCGATCTCGCGACGCGCAGGTGGACCGCGATCGAGCTCGACGTCGACCCCGGCGCGCGCGGCTTCGCGCCGGCGCTGCCCGCGGGAG
>JALYRN010000788.1 GCA_030855295.1 Myxococcota bacterium
AGGAACTCGTCCTTCGCGCGGCTCGCAGCCTCGACGTGCACGCGGGTGGCGCGCTCGCGCTCGAGCACGTCGCGCATGTCGTACTGGCGCTGCCGCGCGCGCAGCGCGGCGTGCGCGGCGCGCAGCGGCGTGCGGGTCTGCACCGGGCGATCGAGGAGCGTCACGTTCGCCGCCGACTCGAGCAACGTGAGCGGGCCGGCGCGGCCGGACACCAGGGGCGCCGAGGCGGCGGTGAGGACCAGCACCGGCAGATCCGACCACTCGGGCTGCGCCGTGATCACTTGCAGCAGCCGCGCGACGCCGGCGTCCGAGAGCGCCTCTTCGCTGACGATCAGCGCGCCGGTCTCGGGCGTGACGGCGGCCGACGCGCGCTCGAGATCGGGCACCACGTTCGACGTGATCGCGGCGTGGGCGAGCCGCTGCTGCAGCAGGACGGCGTCGCGGCCGAACGGCGCGACGAGCAGGACCGTGGTGCTCATCGCGTCAGGGCTCGGTGGCTTCACGAGCCTGCTTGGCCATCAGCGGACCCCGCTGCCCCAAGTAGCGCGGCACGCCCGTCAGCACGCCCTCGAAGTCCGAGAGGGGCTCGCCGACCTGGATCCCATCGCTGCCGAGCCGGAACTCGCGGATGCGGTCCTCGTGCGCGCCGCTGCGCTTCTTCACGACCGCGATCGACTTCCGGACCCGGCCCTCCGACTCGAAGTAGCGAAGCAGCAGCACCGAGTCCGCGAGGTAGCTGGCGTCGGCGGGCGAGGTCATGTTCACGCCCATCAGCCCGTGCTGCGCCATCGTCAGCAGCGTGACGACGCCGTGCTGACCGAGGTACGCGAAGAGCTCGTGCAGCTGGGAGATCAGATAGTTCTCCTCCGGCATCGAGTTGAGGTAGCCGTTGAGGCTGTCGATCACGAGCACGCGCACGCCGTCGCGCTCGATCGAGGTGCGCACCGCGTCGACGAACTGCCCGGGCGAGAGCTCGACCGGGTTGATCTGGCGCGCCGTGACGAGGCCCTCGTCGATGTAGCGCCGCAGCGGGCTCCCGAGCGCGTCGGCGCGCGCGAGCAGCGTCGCGCAGCTCTCCTCGAACGTGAAGATCGCACCGCGATCTCCGCGTGACGCCGCGGACGCGACGTACTGGCTGCAGATCGACGACTTGCCGGTGCCGGGCGGGCCGAGCAGCAGCATGCTCGTGCCGCGCTCGATGCCGCCCCCGAGCATCGAGTCGAGCGCCGGCAGCCCGCTCGAGACGACGTCGCGCTCGTGCGGCGTCGAGTGCTCGCGCGCGATCATGCGCGGGTGCACGCGGATGCCGCCGCGCTCGATCATCAGGTCGTGGTAGCCGCTGCGGAACGCGACCCCGCGCAGCTTCGTCACCCGCATCCGGCGGCGATCGGTGCCGTAGGGCTGCGGGAGCTGCTCGAGCGCGACCACGCCGTGCGCGAGGCTCTGCAGCTGCTGGTCGCCGGGCTCCGACGTGAGATCGTCGAGCAGCAGCACGGTGCAGCCCGAGCCCGCGAAGTGCTGCTTCAGTGCGAGGATCTGCCGGCGGTACCGGAGGGCGCCCTGGGCGAGCAGCCGGATCTCGGAGAGCGAGTCGAACACGACGCGCGAGGGCTTCAGCCGCGCGACCTCGTCGAGGATCGTCGACATCGCCTCGGTCAGCTCGACCTCGGCGGTGGGAAAGACGGTCTGCTCGGCCTCGGGATCGAGGTCGTCGGCGTGGGGCGCGAGCTCGTAGAGCGAGAGTCCCTCGAGGGAGATCCCGTGGGAGCGGGCGACTGCCTCGAGCTCCTCGCGGGTCTCGGAGAGGGTCACGTAGAGACCCGTCTCGCCCTGGGCCGCGCCCTCCAGGAGGAACTGCAGCGCGAGGGTCGTCTTGCCGGCGCCGGGGTTGCCCTGGATCAGATAGAGGCGACCCCGCGGAAACCCACCGCCCAGGACGTCATCGAGCCCGACGATGCCGGAACGCGCGAGCGTGGCCGGAAGCGACTCGTTCATGCGCGCGGAGTATAGGCACCGGCGGGCGCGACACCCACGGCCAGCGGTCCTCCGCTTCGGACGGGATCGCCGTGGTTTGGCGGGTTCTGGCGACGGTCGGGGCGCAGACGGCGCGCCGGACCGGCCTCGCCTGGCGTATCGTCCCGCTGGCTGCGATGACCGGAGGGGACGTGGATCGAGCGGGGTGGAAGACGGTCGGGCAGTGGGTCGTGCTCGGCGCGCTCGTCGGCGTCGCGAGCGGTGCGGCGTCGGCGCTCTTCCTGTTCCTGCTCGAGCACGCGACGGTGTTCCGCGAGGGGCACGAGTGGATCGTGTTCACGCTGCCGGTCGCGGGGCTCGCGATCGGCTGGGCGTACGAGCGCTACGGCGCATCGATCGCCGGCGGGAACAACCTCGTGATCGACACGATCCACGACGAGGGTCCGCAGATCCCGCTGCGCATGGCGCCGATGGTGATGATCGGCACGGTGCTCACGCACCTCTTCGGCGGAAGCGCGGGGCGCGAGGGCACGGCAGTGCAGATGGGCGCGAGCCTCGCCGACGAGCTCGCGCACCGGCTGCGGGTCTCGAAGGCGGTGCGGCGGCAGCTGCTCGCGGCCGGCGTGGCGGGGGGCTTCGGCAGCGTCTTCGGCACGCCGGTGGCGGGCGCGGTGTTCGGGCTCGAGTTCATCGTGCTCGGTCGGCTCGAGTACCACGCGCTGGTGCCGGCGCTGGTCGCGTCGATCGTCGGCGACATGGTGACGCGCGGGCTGGGCATCGGGCACGTGCAGTACCCGGGACCGGCGCCGCTCGCGCTCACGCCGACGCTGGTGCTGCAGTGGATCTTCTTCGCGATCGTGATCGCGATCGTGACGCGCGCGTTCGTCGACCTCACGCACGACATCAAGAAGACGCTGGCGCTCCGGGTGCCGCGGCTGCCGATCCGCATGATGCTCGGCGGGCTCGCGATCGTGCTGATGTGGCAGGCGATCGGCACCAGCGCGTACCTCGGCCTGGGCGTGCCGATGATCCTGCGCTCGTTCTCGGATCCCGCGCTGCCGGTCTACGCGTTCGCGGCGAAGCTCGTGTTCACTGCCGTGACGCTGGGCGCGGGCTTCCTCGGCGGTGAGGTCACGCCGCTCTTCTTCGTCGGCGCCGCGCTCGGCAGCGTGCTCGCGCGCGCGATGGGCCTGCCGATCGAGATGGGCGCCGGCGTCGGGCTCGCGGCCGTGTTCGCGGCGGCGTCGAATGCGCCGCTCGCGCTCTCGATCATGGCGATCGAGCTGCTCGGCGCGAGCGTGTTCCCGCACGTGGTGATCGTCTGCGTGGTCGCGTACCTGCTGACCGGCCACAGCGGCATCTATCCCTCGCAGCGCCTGCTGCGCTCGAAGTGGGGCGGCGCCGCGCTCGACAAGGCCCGCACCCTCCGCGACTGGCCCGACCGCGAGCGCGATCCGCCGCCCGGCCCGGAGGGCTGACGAGCCCACGCCTGGTATCCTGCGCGCCGCATGACGATGCTTCCCGAGGTCGGTCCGCGCACGCTGGTCCGCGAGATCCTGCTCGACGTCCCCGGCGCCACCGAGGCGTTCGAGCGGCACCACGTGGACTACTGCTGCGGCGGCGCGCTGCCGCTCGAGGAGGCGTGCGCGCGCGCGAGCGTCGGCGTCGACGTGATCCTGGCGGCGCTCGCCGAAGAAGCGGCCAAGCCGGGGGCGGCGACGACCGGGGATCGCGAGATGCTGTCGGTGCCGCTCGCCGAGATCGTCGCGCGCATCGAGGCCGAGCAC
>JALYRN010000789.1 GCA_030855295.1 Myxococcota bacterium
GTCGGCGCCCGCGCGCACTCCGCTCCGCGCGGCCGCCAGCGCGAGCTCGAGCGCATGATCGACGAGCGGCGAGGCGGCCCGCAGCACGCGCGCGCTCCTCACCTGCGCCTCGACGCGCTCGAGCGCCGAGAGATCCTTCATCGCGCGGACCTCCTTCAGGAGCTCGAACGCCGCGAAGAGCCGCTCCCCCGAGGCGAGCGCGCGCGCCCGGAGCAGCCCGCGGAGCGGCGCCGCGAGCGCACCTCCGTCGTGTGGATCGTCCAGCCGCGCGAGCACCTGTTGGTGCTCGAACCGCGAGAGGGACAAGACGAGGTCACGTGCGATGCCGGGTAGCTCGGTGGTCATGGGGCGCGAGCGTATCGCGTGGCGGGCTGCGATCGGAATCCCACTCGCGCGGCGACGCCGTCCGCGCCGGGAACGAGGGCGTCCGACCGAACACCCAGACGATCAGAGCCGGCGCACGGTCGTCAGGCTCACGGCGACGGCGACGCGAGAGCTCAGGGGGTCGCGCAGACGCCGAAGTCGATCCGCACGCCGTCGTCCGCGACGAGCCCGATGCAGCGCGCAGCTGCATCGCACGTGGATGCGTCTCGGGCGCAGATCGCAGCGCAGATCCCCGGCGCGAGATCGGCGGGGTCGAGGCTCGCGGTCGATGCGCCGAGCGCGACGCACTGCGCGCCGGCCGCGCACGCGTCGGCCTCGTTGCACGCTGCGCCGACGGTGAGCCCGCCGCTCGCGCGACACGCGTCCAGCGAGGGATCCGCGCGCAGCGTGCACGCCATCGATGGGCCGCACGCGTCCGCGAGCGGATCGCAGCGAGCGCCTGCGTCGGAGTACGCGCCGACGGTCGCCGTCGGCTCGCATCCGAGCGCGAGGAGCGCGAGCATCGCTGCGATCCACGTCGTCCGCACCAGACGGAACGACGACGCCGCGCGAGCGAGCCGCGCGGCGTGATCGATCTCGGCGGGACGCGGCATTCACGCGTCGTACTAGCACTTCACGGTCGCGGCGGTCCGTCGGGCGGCGGCGCATGGCACACGCCGACCGCTTCGTTCACGTCGCGTCCGCTGAAGCCCCAGAGCTGGACCGGATGGCAGATCTCACCCGCCGTCGCGCACGCCGGGCCGCCGTGCGCGCACACCGGGCGACAGAACGACTCCCACATCGGAAGGTAGTCCGTCTCCTGGCTGAACCAGATCAGACCCTCGCCCGAGTCGTACATCGTCTGGAACACGCACTGCGTCCCCCGTGCGCAGTCGCTCGGCGCGACGCACGGGCTGCCCGCAGGCAGCGTGCCCGCCGGGATGCAGAGCGCATCGCGTCCGTCGCCCCAGTCGTAGCCGCTCTCCTGGTCGGACGCGACGCACATCTGACCCGCGGCGCAGTCCTGCGCGACCGCGTCGCAGCCGGGCATCGGCATGGGGGGCACGACGCAGCGCGGATCGCGCGGGTGCGTGATGCAGAAGTCCCCCGCGTCGCCCGGCGGCGGAACGCTGCCTCCGTCGCCGGGCGGCGGAGCGACGCCACCGTCGGACACGGTCTCGGGATCGCGATCGATCGGGAGGAAGTCGGAGAAGTGCATCACCTCGGCCGACACGAGGCCCGTCTCCGCGCTCCACACTGCGCCGTCGACGCGCGCCCAGTCGGTCGTCCCGTGCGGACGCGTGAGGAGGACCATCGGCTCCGAGCGCGCGGGCACCGTGATCCGAACCGGTGTCGCGAAGAGCGCGCCCTCGGGGCCGAACGTGACCATCGGGCCGACTGCGACGAACCCTGCGGCGACACCGTCGGGCTCACCGGTCGTGATCGTGAACGTCGTCTCCGCGTCGACCGCGCCCGGAGGTACGACGATCCCCGCGCCGCGAGCGACGCCATCGGCGAGCGATACCTCGCCGCCTGCGCGATCGATGCGGGCCTCGACACGCGCGGCGCTCGGGCTGCTGCAGGCAGCGAGCGCGAGCGCGAGGAAGATGGGTGCGAAGGACAATCGGACGGACATGGACGACCTCCAAGAAGCTCCCTCGGAGCTTCGGATGTGCATTCGAGCGCGGTGGATCGAGACCTCGCGTGCGCGGCGTGCGCTGCGTGTCTCGTCGTGTTCGACACCGGTCGATCGAGGATCCGTCACTCGCGCTCCGACGATTCCGTCGCGACGTCGATCGGCGCGCGCGAACCCTCACACGCGGCGCCGAGCGATCGGGCCCACGCGCTCGACGCGAAGCGCGCCGCGAGCGCGCGACCTCGATCGAGCTCGCCGCTCTCACAGAGCACGAGCGCTCGCGTGACCTCGCGCTCGTGCGCGAGCGCTCCCTCGGGGAAGCGCGATGCGTGCCTGTCGAGCGCGTCGATCGCGGCGCCCCATCGGTGCTCGCGCCGCGCGCGCTGCGCGAGACGGAGGAGCGCGAGCTCTTCGGCGGGATCCGCGTCGTCCGCTCGAGGCGGCGAGACGCGCGACGTCGAGCCACGGGAGGCCGAAGCGCGAGCTCCCGCGCGCGGCGCATCGCCGGTCTCCGCCGCGATGGCATCGACGCGCTCGTCGATCACGACCGCGGCCTCGACCTCCGTGGGCGCGCTCTCGCGAACGGATGGCGGTGGATCCGGGAGCGCCGGATCCGCATCGACCGCCGACGACGGCCCAGGCTCGGGAATCGCGTCGGCGACGGATGCGACCGGCGACGCCCCCGGCATCGCGTTCCATCCCAGCCAGAGCACGAGCGCGATCGACGAGACCACGAGCGCGATCCACCCACCCGCGGCCCCCGCCGGCGCGGCGGGCGGCGACGACGAGGGTGCGGGCGGAGGCGCGAGCGTCTTCTCGATCCGAGAGTAGAGCGCCGCCTTCTCGGCCGCGCTCGCCGCACCGCCTGCTCGCGCACGCGCGAACAGGTCACGCGCTCGGGGAGAGAGCTCGCTCACCGCGATCCCTCCTCGATCAAACGCTCGAGCTCCGCGCGCGCGAGGCGCAGCCGCGAGTACACCGTGTTGAGCGGGATCGCGAGCAGCTCCGCGACCTCGGGCGCCGAGAGCTCCTCGAGCTCGATCAGCGCGAGCACCTCGCGCTTCGGCTCGTCGATCTTCATCAAGATCGCCTGCAGCTCCGCGAGCGCTTCGTGGGTGGATGCGGCCGACTCCGGATCTGCGTCGGCGTGCGCGAGCTCGTCGGCCGCCGCCGTCGGGGTGCCATCGGGGCGACGACGCGCGGAGCGCGCGTGGTTCAGCGCGGCGTTGCGTGCGATCCGATAGATCCACGTGCGGAGCGATGATCGTCCTTCCCACGACGGCAGCGCCGCGTGGACGGACAGGAAGACCTCCTGCGCCACGTCGTCGATCGCCGAGTCGGGCACGCCGCTGCGGCGAAGAGTGCGTAGGACGAGATCCACGTGGGCCTCGTAGACGTCACGAAACGGAGGGACGGAGGCCCGCGACACCGGTGCGGACCGCTCGAGCGAAGGCACGTCAGCCCGTTGGACACCGGCCACGCGCGGATCCGTCACGAGGTCGCGCCGGAGGATCGTGCTCACGTCAGCTCGACCACGAGCGCGAGCGCGCCCTCGAGGGTGAACGGCGCGGAGGGCCGCAGCGATCCGGCGCCCGTGATCGCGAACGAAGGAGCGACGATCGGCACGCCGATCGCGCCCGATGCGCGCACCGAGAGAGGCCCGGCGATCGCGACCTCGGCGATCGCGCACGCGCGCGCCGCGACCCACGGCAGCCAGGCGGTCGATGCGCTCTGCACGCGGATGCCGGCGCCGGTCCCCGAC
>JALYRN010000790.1 GCA_030855295.1 Myxococcota bacterium
GCCGCGGCGAGGATCGCATCGCGCGCCGCGGCGTCTTCTTCGCCGGCGGACTGCGCCTTCAGGTGATCGAGCGCGCGCTGCAGCGCGTCGCGGCGGAGCCCTTCCGGCAGCGGCGCGAGCTCGCGCGCGAGCACGTAGGCCACGCGAGACGGGGCGGTCCCCCGCTGCTCCCAGATGTGCTCCGGCGTGCGCTTCGCGAGCCTGCCGCCCGACTCGATCGCCGCGTCCACGTCACCCAGCACCGACGCGATCTTGAGCGCCTCCCAGTCGGCCCACGCGATCGCGGGCACGCAGCGACCGCCGCGCAGGTAGGACTCGAGCGCCTCCTCGGGCCGCCCCGCGCGCCGCAGCGCGTGGCCGACCGTGACGTGCGCGATCGACACGTCGGGCTCGATCTTCACGTGGCGCAGGCCCTGCCGCAGGTACTTGTCGAGGTCGAACGGGGTCTCGACCTCCGCCGTCCACTCGGTCACGCAGAGCCGGCACCATCCGTCGAACGTGCGGTGCACGAGGCGCACCTCGCCGCTGTCCGGATCGTAGTCGACGATCGGCCAGGTGTCGGCGATCGGCGCGGCGCTGCGATCGAACGCGAGCACGGTGCCGTGCTCGGTGCGGTGGAACGGCAAGAGGAGATCAGGATCGAGGAACGACGCCTCGCGCTGCGCCGCCACCTCCTTGAGCGCCGCCTCGATCGTCGCCCCCGGCCCGGGCGCCGCGCTCAGCAGCGTGCCCGCGGGCGTGGCGGCCCCGTTGAAGCGGCCGAGCACCAGCCGGAGGTCCGCCGGCAGCGGCGATCCGACGTGGTGCTCGATCGTCTGCACGTCGCGCGCTTGCGCGGGCGCCTGCAGCACGACCCCGGCGGCAGCGCCGTGATCCTCCATCCAGCGAACGTATTCACGCACTCCGCGATGCATCGCGGCGCCAGCATACCCGAGGTCGGTTTTTGGCGGCACTCGTCACGTGCGCGATACCATCGCGGCGATGCGACGTGCGCTCGGGCTGGTGTGTCTGCTCTCCGTCGCCGGGGTGCCGATCGCCGCGCGCGCGCAGGAAGCGGCCACGACGGCGAGCGAGGACCCGATCCCCGGCGTCGAGGGCGACGAGTCGCCCGAGCTGCGCGCGCTGCGCCTCGCGGAGCTCGAGATCTTCGGGCGCGATCAGGCGCTCGCCGAGGCGACGCCGGAGATGCCGCGCGCGCTGCGCCTCTCGGTGCCCGACGCGCTCACCAGCGACGCGCCGATGATCGAGGGCGAGACCGGCGCGAGCGGGCGCGCGCGTGATCTCTCGTGGCTCGAGGGCCTGACGCTGCCCGACATCCCGGTGCGCTGGGATGCGCGGGTGATCCGCTACCTCGAGTTCTTCCGGGACGATCCGCGCGGGCAGTCGCTGATCCGGAGCTGGATGCGGCGCGTCGAGCGCTTCGGTCCGCTGATCCGCCGGACGCTGCGCGAGCAGGGCCTCCCCGAGGACCTGATCTACCTCGCGATGATCGAGAGCGGCTTCGATCCGCGCGCGCGCTCGGGCGCCGGCGCGGTCGGCCTCTGGCAGTTCGTCTCGCGCACGGGCGCCGAGTACGGCCTCGAGCAGACGCACTGGGTCGATCTGCGCATGGACCCGCAGGCCTCGACCCAGGCGGGCGCTCGCTACCTCGGTGCGCTACAGCGCCGCTTCGGTACCTGGGAGCTCGCGTTCGCCGCGTACAACATGGGCTACGGCGCGCTGCTGCGATCGATCCGCAAGTACGACACCAACGACTACTGGGAGCTCTCGCACCTCGAGGCGGGGCTGCCCTTCGAGACGACGCTCTACGTCTCCAAGATCATGGCGTGCGCGATCGTCGGCCGGAACCCCGAGCGGTTCGGGCTCGCGGAGATCGTGCGCGAGGATCCGATCGCGATCGACGTCGTCGAGGTGGCGGGCGGCACCGGCCTCGCGCCGATCGCGCGCGCCGCGGGCACGACCGTCGCCGAGCTGCGCGCGCTCAACCCCGCGCTGCGGCGTGATCGCATGCCGCCGGGTCGTGCACCGGTCTCGATCCGCATCCCCGGCGGGTCGCGCGACGCGTTCGCGCGGGCGTGGGCGCGCGGTCACTCGCGCGATGCGATCCCGCGCTCGTACGTCGTCCGCTTCGGCGAGGATCTCGCCACGGTCGCGCGGCGGCACGGCACGAGCGAGCGCGAGCTGCGCGAGCTGAACGAGCTCGAAGAGGGCGAGCGCCTCGGCGTCGGGTTCACGATGGTCGTCCCGGCAGGGCGAGCGCGCGAGGAAGAGCGCGGCGAGCCGCCGGTGATCGCGGTCCCGCCCGGCGACTTCACGTACCCCGATCGGCGCCACGTCTTCTATCGCGTGCAGGGCCCCGACGAGGTCCACGAGATCGCGCGCTTCTTCGGCGTCACGCTCGACGAGCTGCGGCGCTGGAACGCGATCGATCCGCGCGCGACGCTGCACGCGGGCATGTTCCTGCAGCTCTTCGTCCCGGCGAGCATCGACCTCGCGCAGGCGATCGTCATGACGCCCGACGAGGTGCGCACGATCGTGATCGGCAGCGAGGAGTTCTACGACTGGCACGTGCGCCAGGAGGGCCGCGTGCGCCTTCGCTACGCGGTGCGCGCGGGCGACACCCTCTCCGAGATCGCGCAGCGCTTCGGCCTCTCGACCGGCTCGATGGCGCGCATCAACCAGATCGGCCGCAGCACCACGCTGCAGGTCGGCCAGCAGCTCATCGTCTACACGACCCCCGAGCGCGTCCCCGCGGACATGCGCGATCAGCTCGCCGACGAGCCCGCAGAGGCAACCGCGCGCGCCGCGCCCGAGCCCGATGCGGCGGCGGACGAGGATGCTGCCGCGGACGAGGACGCGACCGACGACGACGCGGATGCCCAGGCCGCCGACGAGGTCGAGGACGCGGAGCCGAGCGACGAGCGCGCGGAGAGCGCGACCGATCCCACGAGCTGAGCGCCCGCGCGCGCACATCGTTCCCGCAAGGAAGGCACGGAACCAGGAGGCCCCAGATTCCTCCTGCCCTCCTAACATCCTGCTTTCCTTAGCAATTCCGAACAGCGCCCAATCCGCCTATCCTGCGCTCATGCTCGAGATCGACGAGGCGCTCGCCGCGATCCTGGACGCGATCACGCCGCTCGCGGTGGAGCGCGTCGCGCTCGGAGAGGGGCTCGGTCGCGTGCTCGCGCAGAGCGTGAGCGCGCGCGAGGACGCACCGCCGTTCGATGCGAGCGCGATGGACGGCTGGGCGGTGCGCTCCGCCGAGCTCACGAGCGCGCCGCGCGAGCTTCCGATCCGTGGCGAGTCGCGCGCGGGTGGCGCGTGGCCCGACGCGCTCGCGCCGGGGACGACGATGCGGATCTTCACGGGCGCGCCGATGCCGGCGGGCGCCGACGCGGTCGTGATGCAGGAGGACGTCGAGGTGCGATCGGGCTCGGCGCAGTTCCGCGTCGCGCCGCGTCCCGCCGCGCACGTGCGAGCGCGCGGCGAGGACCTGCGGGCGGGCGATCCGATCCTGGCGCTCGGTGCCACGATCGGATCGGGCGAGATCGCGCTGCTCGCGAGCCAGGGCATCGGCGAGATCGCGGCGCGCGGTCGTCCGACGGTCGCGATCCTCACCAACGGCGACGAGCTGCGCGACGTCGGCGACGCGCCTCGCCCGGGCTCGATCATCGACGCGAACGCGCCGGCGATCGCGGCGGCGGTGCGCGAGGCGGGCGGCGTTCCTCTCGTGCTGCCGCGCGCGCCCGACG
>JALYRN010000791.1 GCA_030855295.1 Myxococcota bacterium
GGGCCGCGGGACGATCCTCGGTGGACAGCACGCGATGCCGGCGGACGTGGTCGGCCTGCCGGGCGGGCTGCGCGAGCTCGCGACCGGCTCCTTCCACAGCTGCGTCCGCACCGAGCGCGACGTCTGGTGCTGGGGCGCGAACGGGCGCGGAGAGCTCGGCGACGGCACGGCCGCCGATCGCGCGACGCCGGTGCGCGCGGTGCTCCCGGGCAGCACGCGATGACGCGGCGCGGAGGACGGTCTCGATCATGAGCGACATGCGCGGGCGGACGGTCGTCGTGACCGGCGCGACCACGGGGATCGGCAAGGAGGCGGCGCGCACGCTCGCGAAGCAGGGCGCCGACGTGCTCCTCGTCGCCCGCGACGAGGCGAAGGCGCGCGCGACGAAGCACGAGCTCGAGCGGACGATCGCCGGCGCGAAGGTCGACTGGGTGCGCTGCGACCTCGCGTCGTTCGCGTCGATCCGCGCGGCGGCCGACGAGATCCGCGCCGGGCGCGAGCGCGTCGACGTGCTGCTCAACAACGCGGGCGCGCTGAACTCGACGCGGCAGCTGAGCGCGGACGGGCACGAGCTCACGTTCGCGGTGAACCACCTCGCGCACTTCCTGCTCACACATCTGCTGCGCGATCGCCTCGAGGCGGCGGGCGCGCCCGGCCGCGCCGCGCGGGTCGTCAACGTCGCGAGCGCGATCCATCCGCGCGGGCGGATCGTGTGGGACGACCTGATGGCCGAGAGGCGCTACGCGAGCTTCGACGTCTATGCGGCGAGCAAGCTCTGCAACGTGCTGTTCACGTACGAGCTCGCGCGCCGCCTCGCGCCCGCGAACGTCACCGCGAACTGCCTGCATCCCGGCGTGATCGGCAGCGGCTTCGGCCACAACAACCGGGGCTGGCTCAAGCTCGGCGTCACGCTCGTGAAGCCCTTCCTCTGGACGCCGGAGAAGGGCGCGCGCACGTCGATCGCGCTCGCGAGCTCGCCGGCGCACGAGGGCGCGACCGGCAGATACTTCGATCAGCACGGGCGCGAGCGGCGCAGCGCGCGCGCGTCGTACGACGAGGTGGCGCAGCGGCGCCTCTGGGAGCTCAGCGAGACGCTCTGCGGCCTGCGCTGAGCGCGGCCGCTACTTCGTGCCGAACAGGCGATCGCCCGCGTCGCCGAGGCCCGGGATGATGTAGCCCTTCTCGTTCAGCTTCTCGTCGACCGAGGCCGTCCACACCGGCACGTCGGGATGCGCCTCGTGCAGCGTCTTGATCCCCTCGGGCGCCGTCAGCAGGCAGACGAACTTGATCGACTTGGGCCGCAGCTCCTTGATGCGATCGACCGCCGCGATCGCCGAGTGGCCGGTCGCCAGCATCGGGTCGACGATCATCACGTCGCGGTCTTCGACCTCGTTCGGCACCTTGAAGTAGTACTCGACGGCCATCAGCGTCTTCGGGTCGCGATAGAGGCCGATGTGCCCGACGCGCGCCGACGGGATCACGCGCAGCATGCCCTGCAGGATGCCGTCGCCGGCGCGCAGGATCGAGATGATGACGAGCTTCTTGCCCTCGATCACCGGCGCGTCCATCTCCGCCATCGGCGTCTCGATGCGCTCGGTCGAGAGCGGGAAGTCGCGCGTCACCTCGTAGCCGAGGAGGATGCTGATCTCCTCGAGGAGCTGTCGGAATTGGCTGACGCTCGTGTGCTTGCGACGCATCAGCGTCAGCTTGTGCTGGACGAGCGGGTGCGAGACGACGTGGACTTCACCGGGCATGAGGGCCTTTGTACCCGATCCACGAGCCGAGCGAGAGCCCTCTCTTCGGTTCGGGGCTTGCCCGCCACCAACGATGGACTCACGCACCGCCGATGAGCGAGCTCGGCGCGCAGCAGCACTGCCGTCGCTGTCGGAAGACAGTCGACGTGAGCCGGCCATGGCACGGCTGGCGGAGGGCGCTCTACGTCTGGTACGGCGTGATGGGGCTGCTGGTCGTGCTGTTCCCGTTCATGGCGTCGGACTTCTGCATGATGATCCCGACGATGATGGCCCTCATCCTCGCGGGCAGCACCCTGCACCGGCTCGCGAAGGAGATGCCCGTCTGCACCGAGTGCTCGCTCGAGCTGCCGTGGGACGGCCAGAGGCCGTGAGGGAAAGCGGCGCCGCGCGGCGCGTATCCTGAGGCCGTGGGGAAGCTCGGCTCGCTCGTGCTCGTGATCGTGCTCGCGGCGTCGACGTCCGGCTGCGCCTCGATGCTCGCCGCGATCGCAGGCGGCGACGCCGGAACGATGCGGGCGGCCGGGCGGCTCGACGGCGCGTTCATCGGAGCGATCGTCGACGCCGCGGCGGAGGGCATGACGAGCGGCGGCTCGAGCGCGGCAGGAGCGACCGGCGAGGACGCCGTCTACGCCGACGGCGAGCTCTGGATCTGCCGCCTCGAGGGCGACGAGATCCAGGAGATCAACGCGCACAGCATCGAGGGCGCGCGCGCGGCGTGCATCATGTCGAACGACGTCGATCTCGTCCCGAACGGCTGCGACTGCGCACCGCGCTGAGCTCGATCCCGTACGCGCGCTCCGGGGGCGAGCGCTCCTGCCGGGGTCAGCCGTCGATCGCCGCGCGCGCGGCGGCGTCGAGGCCGTGCAGATCCATCGCGGTCTTCGAGCGCGGCACGCTCGCGGGATCGGGATCGGTGCCGAGCCAGGTGTCGACCTCCGGCAGGGTGAACCCGAACCACTGCTGCTCGCTCCGGAAGTGATGCAGCCGGTGGCTGCGGCGCACTCGCTTGCCGTACGCCGTCTTCGGCGTGACGCCGGTGTGCACGATGAAGTGCGTCCACTCGTAGAAGAGCGCCATCGACGAGTACGTCGCCATGGCGGTCACGGCGGCGCGGCGCGGGCCGATCAGCATCAGCCACGCGGCGCTCGCGCCCGGGATCGCGCTCGCGATCACCGACGGCGGCAGCAGCGTGCCGTCGACGTCCTTCGGGTTCCGATGATGCGCGCGGTGCTTCCGCGCGAAGAGCGGATCGAAGTCGAGCCCGAAGACCTTGCGGGGCTCCATGTGCAGGAGGTGCTTGTGCATCAGCCACTCCTGGAACGGCCACCACGCCACCGCGGCGCCCGCGGCCGCGACGTCGGCGAGCCCCGGCGGCCCGAGCGTCGCGCGCAGCGCCCACATCGTGCCGGCCGTCGTCGCGATCAGCTTCGGTCCCGGGCGCGACGCGAACACGCGCAGTGCCTCGCGCAGCGTGCGGATCGACTCGGCGTCGGTGCCTTCGCCGCGGGGACTGCGCTCGCTCATCGCTTCGCTCCTCGCTCGCGCCGCGATCGTGGCGACGACGTCTCGGGGAGCTGGAGACCAGCTCCCTGCGCTGCGCCGAGCACCCGGAGCAGCCCGCGCTCGCCGCTGTCGACGAGACGCTGCGCCGCGCGACGCGCGCGCACGGGATCGCCGCTCTCCACCGCGCGCACCAGCGCCTCGTACCCCTTGCGGTCGCCGAGCTCGTCGATCAGCGCCGGTGCGATCAGGTCCTGGATGCCCGACCACGCCTGCTCCATCGTGTTGAACGCGAGCTGGTACGCGAGGTTGTCGGAGGCGCCGACCAGCATGCGCCAGAGCTCCATGCTGCGGCGCTGCCGACCGACGGCGTCGCCCTCCTCGAGCGCGTCGAACGCAGTGAGGATCTCCCGGAGCGAGGGCGCGATCGCGGGGCCGCCGCGCTCGGCCGCGCGCGCCGCGATGTCGGGACCGAGCGCGGTGCGCAGCTCGACCA
>JALYRN010000792.1 GCA_030855295.1 Myxococcota bacterium
GGCGTGCGCGCTGCGATGCGGGTGCCCGTCCACGCGCGCGCGACCGACGACGGGTTCGAGCTGATCCTCTCGAGCGACTCGGGACCCCTCGTGGTGCGCGTCGATTCCGATCTCGCGATCATCGAGCGACGATCGCTGACGAGCGCCGCGCCACCGTGGGTGTGGGCCGCCACCGGCGGAGGGCACGTCGCGTGGGCCGATCGACGGGCGGGCGACGAGGACCGCATCCTGCTGCAGCTCGCGGGAGCGGAGCCGGTCGTCGTCGCGCGGGAGGAGAACGCGACGCTGTCGTACTTCGGAACGCCGCTCGTCGAGACCTCCGACGGCAGGCCGCTGCTCGCGGTGTCGACGCTCGAGGAAGCGCGGCTCGTGCGCGTCGTGGACGCCATCGAGGTGACATCGCTCGGCACCGCGTTCCCGCGACACCCGGTGCTCGGCCTGTCGGAGCGCGGGGTCGTGGTCGTCGCGGCCGGTGGTCCCGCCGGCTCGGGCGGTCTGCCGACGGCGCTCGCGATGGCGCGACTCGCGACCGAGGATGCTGCGCCCGGTGCGTGGGAGGTGCTCGAGGAGCTGCCGACGAGTTGCCAAATCGAGAAGTACTTCGTCTCGAGCGCGCCGACGTCCGATGCGGTCGCATGGATCGAGTCGTGCGGATTCCGCCGCTCCGCGATGCGAATCTGCGCGCGCTGACCTGGGACGCAGAGAACAGCGAGGCGCATGCCTCCATGGTGCTCGCCCTGCGACCGTTCGTCGACAGGCCGGCTGGAAGAGGACGACGACCGAGCTCCGCCGCCCCTGCTTCGATGGACCGCTGCTGAGACGATATGCTCGCGATCGTGCTGCAGCGTGACGTCGCGATCCTTCGCGCCGCGATCGAGGAGCACGGCGTGCTGCTCGAGCACGACGTCGCGCTGCCCTCGGTGACGTCGCTGCTCGCGGGTGAGGCGGTGCGCGGCTCGTGGTGGGGCCACCCGATCGGCGAGCGCGTCTATCACGCGCTGCTGGAGCTCGACGACGCCGAGGTGCTGACGACGCGGCTCGTCGCGCAGAAGGTCACGCTCGTGCACCGCGCGCTCTTCCCCGCGCTGCTCGCAATCGCGACCGAGGACGCTGCGTGGCAGACCGACGGCCTGTCGGCGCCCGCTCGCGCGCTCCTCGATCGCGTGCGCGCCGACGGAGCGCTGCGCACCGATCACGCCGCGCCGATCCCCGGCACCACGCGGAAGCCCGGCGCGCTCGCGCTCGAGCTCGAGAAGCGACTGCTCGCGCTCGGCCGCAGCGAGCACACCGAGAAGGGCGCGCACGCGAAGGTGCTCGAGACGTGGGCGCGGTGGGCGGCGCGCGGCGGGCTCCGCGCGAGCGACGATCCCGCCGCAGGGCGCTCGACGTTCGAGTCGCGCGTCGCGCGCTGGAGCCGCGATCCGCGCGGGCTGCTCCCGTGGCTTCCGGGTCGGCGCCGCGCGTGATCGATCACCACGTCGGATCGAGCACGCCTCGCACGCGCTCTTCGGCTGCGGTCGCGGGCAGGAAGACCAGCTCCTCGATCGTGAAGCCGAACCCGTGCATCGCGTGCGGTCGCGCGATGAACCCGCCGCTGTAGTGCACCAGCCGATGCGTGCCTCGAGCCCACACGTACGCGAGCGAGTACGCGAGCAGCATCGCGCCGATGATCGACGCGACGAGCGCGATCGCGATCCGTCCCGCCCGCGCCCCGGCCCCGCGCTCTTCTCCGCGGGTCACGGCGAGTCCACGCCGTAGCTGCGGGAGTCGCGCATGCGGCACTCGCGCTGCGCGCACGACCACTCGCTGCGGAAGCCGCAGCCGGTCGCCTGCCAGCGCCCGGGCTCGTCTTGCTCGCGCACCTGCACCCAGCGCTCCTGGCAGCCGAACTCGCGCGCGTGATCCGTGCGGACGCGGCCGGCGTACGGCGACGAGCACGTCGCGGCGATCATCAGGACCACCGCGATCCCCAGCGCCCTCACTGCGTGCCGGCCTCGGTCTGCAGGAACTGCCAGTACCAGCCGAGCACGCGCTGCACGTAGCGCTGCGTCTCCGCGTACGGCGGCACGCCGTGGTATCGCTGCACCGCGCCGCCGCCCGCGTTGTACGCCGCGATCGTCAGGATCAGATCGCCGCCGAACGAGTTCGCGAGGATGCGCAGGTAGCGCGTCCCGCCGAGGATGTTCTGCCGCGGGTCGAAGGCATCGCGCACGCCCATGCGCGCGGCCGTGCCCGGCATGAGCTGCATCAGCCCCTGCGCGCCGGCGTGCGAGACGACGCCCGGGTTGTAGTCGCTCTCGACGCGGATCACCGCGCGCACGAACGACTCCGGCAGCCGGTAGAGCGCGGCCGCCTCGCGGATGAACGCGTCGTAGCGATGATAGCGATCGGGCGACGTGTCGCGCGGACCGATCGACGCGCGCGGCGCATCGTCGGCGCGCGGCGTCCGCGTGCGCACCGCGACCCGCACCCCGCGCCGGCGCGGCGGCGGGGTGTTCGTGAAGTGGATGACCCCGTCGGCGTCGGTGTAGGTGTAGATGTCCGCGCGCGCCGCGTCGGGCGCAGCGACGGGCATCACGGCGATCGCGAAGATCAGCGCGACGATCGCGAAGGGAGTACGGCGCATCTTCATCGAGACCAGGTCGCCGCAATTGTAGGCGGAACGCGGCGATCGAGCCAGAGAACGGCAGCGCGCATCACGCGTATTCCCGCGAACGAGGTCGCCACCCTACGGGCGGGCAGGCCCGCCGACTCACGGCTCGACGCGGTCGAGGTCGGCGTACACCGCGTCGAGGCTCAGGGTCACGCCGACGCTCTCGAGCACGAGGTCCCCGCCGATCACGTTCTTGAGGATCCACTGGTCGTCGGCCGTGCGCTTGCGGTGCTCGATGCGGCGCGACTCGGTGAACACGGCGACGAATTCCTGGAGCTCGGAGATGGTCGCGTAGTGATCGAACATCGCGGCCCGGTCGTAGTCGCTCGTCGACGGAGAGGTGACCTCGATCAGCACGGTGGGGTTGCTGATCGCGCGGTCGTCCTTCGCGCCGATGCGCGGCTTGCCGCAGACGACGACGATGTCGGGGTAGTGGAACGCGCGGGTCGCCGTGGTCTCGATCTTCTGATCCGAGACCAGAGGAAAACAGGGCGTGCCGCGGAGGCGGTTCGCCAGCGCGACCGAGATGTTCATGACGATCGCGTTGTGGCGCATCGACGCGCCCACCATCGCGAACGCCTCGCCACCGGCGTACTCCCAGCGCTCCTCGCTGGCGCGATCGAGCGTGATGTACTCATCGACCGTCAGCTTCCGAAGCTCGCGCGCTTCCATCGTCTGCGAAATCGAGCATGCACGCTCCGGCGCTCTGCGCTCGCGTCCTCGCGTGCTGCCGTCTCGGCGAGCAATCTGGAGCGGCGCGCGTGCGTGCTACGATTCGGTGTGGTCGACGAGCGCGACGGGTGGACGTTCGGTGTCGCGAGCTCGCACGAGGATCTCGAGGAGGCGGACCGGCGCTACTGGGCTTCGCTCACGGAGGGCGAGCGGCTGCGCGAGTCGCTGATACTGTCGCTCACCGCGTACCGGCTGGCCGATCCCGATGGACCTCCCTTCCGAATTGATGGCACTGCTTTGGGTGCAGTTCTCATCGTGACGCACGCGCTCGGACCTTCTTCTCGGGCCTCGGCGTGATGTCGACGATGTTCGCGAGCACATGAACGTCGCGCTGGTACGTGGCGGCGACGAGCGCCCATGCCTT
>JALYRN010000793.1 GCA_030855295.1 Myxococcota bacterium
GGTGGAACGGGTGGCGGCGGAAGCTTCGGCGTGTTCGCGGTCGGCGGTGCGACGATCATGGCGAGCGAATGCGCCGTGCTCCGCGGAACCGGGGGACGCGGTGGCGACGGCGGCATCGGTGGCCGAGGGCAGAGCGCGGGCGCACCAGGAACCGAGGGAGCGGCGAGCGGTGATTCCGGACGCGGTGGCCGCGGCGGGACGGGTGGTCACGGCGGACACGGCGGCGGCGGCGGCGGCGGCGCGGGCGGTTCCTCTCACGGGTTCGTCTCGCGCGCCGCGACGATCACCCACACCTGCACGATCAGCGGGGGCGCGGCAGGTGTTGGCGGACGTGGAGGGGCATCGGCCCCCAGCGCCCCGGTCGCCGAGCGCGACGGCAATGCCGGTGGCGACGGCGCCGACGGGCAGATCGGCAACTCGATCAGCTTGTGAGGCCGGCGTCGCTCAGTCGCTCTCGATTTCGGCGAGGGCGACTCTGGCTCGGCGGAGCTCTTCGCGGAGGGTGATGGTCTTCGCTTCGTCGGGGGCGGCGTGTCTTCTCAGCCAGGCGCGGAGGTGGACGGCGGCTTTGCGTTTGTCGCCTAGCTCGTAGGCGATCATGCCGAGGAGCCACTGGCCGTAGCCTTCGCGGGAAGGGCTCTTCTGGAGGTCGGTGATCGTTCGGTCGAGGTCGGGGGCGGCGAGGCCGGAGCTGAGGCGGACGTAGGCGATGTGGGCGCGGACCATCGGGCGGCCTCGCGTCGACCAGCGCTCGGCGCGGGCGAGGGAGCGGAGGGCGGCGTCGATGTCGCCAGCCCAGTGCTGCAAGGTGCCGAGGCTCCACTGCTGGAAGCTGCGGCGATCGGCGGGGGCGTTTCGGGCGGCGGCGCGCTGGGCCTCGATCGCGGCGTCGAGATCGCCGACGGCGGCGAGGGCGCGAGAGAGGTCGTGCTGGGCGATGTCCTTCATCGCGCCGACCTTCGACATCTGCTCGGCGACCTCGGCGGCCTTGCGGAAGCGGCGCGCGTCGAGGTGCGACAGGTAGATCTGACGCAGGAGCAGGACCTGGGTATCGGGATCGAGGTCCGAGGAATCGAGCGCGAGGCCGCGGCGCGCCAGGCGGGCACGGCTGGAGGCGTCGGATGCAGCGAGCGCGAGGCGGAGGAAGTCCTCGGCCGAAGCCGGGGACGCGGCCTCCCGTGGCCGGGTCATCGCGCGCTCTCCACGCCGATCCTCATGCCGTCCGTCAACCCCCGATTCCTCCGTGATAGCACAGGGGGATCCCCTGTCGAATCACACGTAGATCCGCGGTGTTCCAGATCATAGTCCACAGCCTGTCCACGGGCGCCCACAGCCATGTGGATCACGGCTGTACCGTACGCGATCTGCGCACCGTCTCGGCCATGATCACGCCGGCCCGGGATCGAAGAAGAAGCGCGCGAGCTCGGCCTCGCGGCGGCGGGCGTCCTCGAGGCCGAGCTGCACGAGGTGGCGCGCGAACTCGCCGTCGAAGAGCAGGTAGCTGACGAGATCGGAGTCGGCGCCCTCCCCCAGGTCGAGGAGACGCAGCAGGCCGCGGCCCAGCAGCTTGCCGAAGCGCGCGGTGTTGCGGCGCAAGTGATGGCTCGCGACGCGGCCGATGTCCTCGCTCGGGTGGATCGCGAGGGTGTGGATGCGGTGGCGCGCGGGGCGGCCGGCGGCGCGGGCGCGCGCGTTCATCTTCTCGAGGAAGGTCGGGCCGAAGATCGCGGTGCCGTCGTCGATCATGCGGTTGTAGCGCTCGAGCTCGAGGAAGTCGGCGTTGACGTGGTCGAGCAGGAAGGCGTTGAGGACCTTGCCGAGCAGGAACGCGGCGCCCGGATAGACGCCCGGCGCGAACGCGGGGACGGCCGGCACGTTCGGGCTGCTCGCGAGGGACACGACCAGGAGGCGCCGCGCGCCGAGGTGGATCGCGGGTGACATCGGCGTGTTGAGGCGCAGGCCGCCATCGACGAAGAGCTCGCCGTGCACCGGCACCGGCGGGAAGAGGAAGGGGATCGCGGCCGATGCGAGCACGTGCTGGGGGCCGATCCGATCGGCGCGCACGACGAGGTTGGGCGCCATGCCGGAGGGGAGCTCGACGCCGGGCGCGCGATCGACGAACACCCACGGACGGCCGGTCGGGACGTGCGTCGCGCTGATCGTCAGCGCCTTGAGCTTGTGGCGCCGGAGGTTCCGGACGAGGCGCTGCCAGCGCATGTTCTCGTCGACGATGCGCGTCAGGGGGCGCGCATCGAAGAAGCCGGCGCCCTGGGTGCCGCCGATGAACACGCGGCCGAGCTTCGATGCCTGCAGCATGCCGAAGCCCATGACCTGATCGATGTCGAGGCCGGCCCAGAGCGCGGTGAGGCGCTCGATGCCCGGGATCGGATCGTCGATGACGGACGCGAGGAAGCCGCCGTTGATCGCGCCGACGCTGGTGCCCGAGACGATGTCGAGCCTCGGGACGCCGTGGCGTGTCGCGAACTCGCCGTAGAGATAGGAGAGGACGCCCGCCTCGTACGCGCCGCGCGCGCCGCCGCCCGCGAGGACGATCGCCGCGTCGCCTGCCAGCGTGGACGGCGGCGGGATGCTCGCTTGGGTCGGGATCACGCTCGAGAAGCGTACCCGATCGAGGGCACGGCCGCGGGACCGACGCGCAGCGGTCGAGGGGAGCCCGGGCGGAGATCCGCCGTGCACGCGTTCCTGCGCTGACGAGCTCGTCAGGGGTGAGTGATCGGCGGAGCGCCGGTGAGCCTCGCGGCACGGCGAGCGAGCTTGCGATCAAAGGTCGCGAACGAGCTCGCTGTCGGCGCGCCCGCGAGGTGGAGCGCGTCCGCGAAGTCGAGCCCGTCGGCGTACCACGCGACCGCGCGCTCCACGCGGGCGCGGTCCTCGACGTCGATGCCGCGCACCCGGAGGAGGCGCTCGAACACCGTCAGAATCGCGGCAGGAGCGAGCTCGTACGCGCCGCGCAGCACCCACTCGGACTCGAGGAGCACCGTCACGGACACGAATCCCTGCTCGCGTGCCAGCATCGCTCGCGCCTTGCGCGCCTGGGTCGGATCGTCGTCGACCACGATTCGGACGAGCACGTTGGTGTCGAGCGCGATCACCGTGAGCCTCGACGCCGTCCTTCGTCGTCGATCGCGCGCTCCATCTCTGCGAGGGTCCGGCGCGGTCCGGAGTACCCGGCGGAGCCGACGAGATCGGCGACATCGAGCGTGCGCCCGGGCTCGGCGACCCGGAGGAGCACGCCACGGGGCGTCTCCTCGAGCTCGAGCACGGTGCCCTCTCGCCATCCGCGTCGCTCGCGCAGCTCGCGCGGCACGACGAGCTGCCCCTTGCTCGACATCTTCGTTCGTAGGCTGCCGCGGTTCGTCATGGGTGCGAGCTCCGGTAAGACACCGTAAGCCTAGCACTGGCGCCGCCGAGCAGCGATCCCTGGCCCGCGACTGCGATGGCGCGACCGATCCGAGCTTCGATGGCTGCGAGACGGAGGTCGGTAGCGACGATCAGCAGAACTGCGGCCGTGCGCAGCGGGTGCCTGGAGGACGACCTCCGCGCCCTCATGCAGCAGTCCCGCACCGCGTCGATCCTCGTGTCCGGCAGCTCCGGCTCACGAGCTCGGCGCGGCGGCGGCGGGGTCGCGGATCGCGCGGACGATCGGGGTGGCGAGGTAGCGGTCGCGCAGGGTGGCGTCGCGGAGCTGCTCGAGGTGGGTGTCGACGACGGCGCGGGCGTCGTGGAG
>JALYRN010000115.1 GCA_030855295.1 Myxococcota bacterium
CGTTCGGGCCGCTCGGGCAGCCCGTCCCGCACGCGCCGCACGCGAGCGGATCGCTCGTGACGTCGCGGCACGAGCCGGAGCAGTCGATCAGACCCGTGCCGCAGCTCGCCGCGCACACTCCGGTGTCGCAGACCTCGCCCGCGTCGCAGGCGGCGTCACACGCGCCGCAGTGCGCGCGCGCCGTGTCGGTGTCCACGCACGCGTCGCCGCACATCGTGGGCGTCGCGCCGCCGCAGCTCAGGCCGCACGTGCCACCGCTGCAGACCTCGCCGGGATCGCACGCGTTGTCGCACGCGCCGCAGTGCTCGCGCGCGGTGTCGGTGCTCACGCACGCGTCGCCGCAGAGCGTCGGCGTCGCGCCGCCACAGCTCAGCTGGCAGGTCCCGCCGCTGCAGACCTCGCCGGGATCGCACGCGTTGCCACACGCGCCGCAGTGCGCGAGGGAGGCGTCGGTGTCGAAGCAGGCGCCGTCACACGCCATCTGGGCGCTCGGACAGTCGGTCGCGCAGGCGCCGTCGGAGCAGACCTCGTCGTCGGTGCACGACGCGCCGCACGCGCCGCAGTTCTCGTGGTCGCTGCTCGTGTCGAGACAGATCGCGCCGCAGAGATCGAGACCGGTCGCGCAGCCGGCGAACGAGTCGAAAGGCGTCGCCGCGTCGCGGCCCCCGTCGTCCGCGGTGGGGAGCGTCTCGCCCCCCCCGCACCCTGCGATCGCGGTCAGCAGGGCGGCGGCAGACCACAGCGCCCATCGTCGAATCATCGTCATCAGTTCTCCCGGGGTGGCGCGCAGGATGCGCAACGCGCCAGTCCGTGGGAACTGAAATTTTCGATTACGATCAAAATGGTGGCGTGGTCGTGGGGGCAACGGGAGTGGTGTGCTCCCGGCGCCCCTGGCCCACGCGCTACTCGTCGTCGGTCAGGTAGGTGTAGCTGCCGAGCGACTCTTCGTAGTGCTTCATCAGCAGCTTGACCTGATCGAAGGTGATCAGGCCCTGCCGGCGCGCGCGCTCGGCCTGCCTCCGCACGCGCTCGACCATCGCGCCGGGCTCGTACTCGACGTACTCGAGCACCTGCGTGATCGTGTCGCCCTTCACGAAGTGCGAGACCTCGTAGCCGCCCTCGCCGTCGAGGCGGACGTGCACGGCGTTGGTGTCGCCGAAGAGGTTGTGAAGGTCGCCGAGGATCTCCTGGTATGCGCCGTTCAGGAAGATGCCCATGAAGTAGCGCTCGCCCTCGCGCCAGCTGTGCACCGGGAGCACGCGCTTGACGTCCTCGACGTCGATGAAGTGGTCGATCTTGCCGTCGCTGTCGCAGGTGAGATCGGCGATCGTCGCCTTCACCGTCGGCTCCTCGTCCAGCCGGTGGATCGGCATGACCGGGAAGAGCTGATCGATCGCCCAGCTGTCGGGGATCGACTGGAAGACCGAGAAGTTGCCGTAGTACATCGCGGCCATGACCTGATCGAGCTGCTGCACCTCTTCGGGCACGCGCTTCATCTTCTTGGCGTGGTCGGCGATCTTCTCGCAGCACGCCCAGAAGAGGCGCTCCGAGGTCGCGCGCTCGCGCAGCCCGAGGTAGCCGAACTTGAAGAGCGACTCCGCCTCTTCCTTGGCCTGCGAGGCGTCGTGGAAGGCCTCCTGCAGGTTCTTGGGCGCGATGCCCTGCCAGGTCTCGAAGAGCTGCTGCAGGATGCGGTGCGCCTTGGGCCCCGGATCCTGCGGCGTGCCGAAGCGCACCTCGTTCTTGCCGACGACCTCGAAGACCAGCACCGACTGGTGCGCGGCGATCGCGCGGCCGCTCTCGGTGACGATGGTCGGCGGCGTGAGCTCGGCCTTCTGACAGGCCTCCTGCACCGCGGCGACGACGTCGTACGCGTACTCCTGGATGTTGTAGTTCTTGCTGGCGTGGAAGTCGGTCTTGCTGCCGTCGTAGTCGACCGCGAGACCACCGCCGACGTCGAGGTAGCGCATGTTCGCGCCCATCTTCGCGAGCTCGACGAAGATGTTCGACGCCTCGCGCACCGCCTGCTTGATCGGGATGATGCTCGAGATCTGGCTTCCCGCGTGGAAGTGCAGCAGCTGGATGCAGTCGAGCATCCCCTTCTCCTGCAGGCGATCGACGACCTCGACGATCTCCGCCGCGGTCAGGCCGAACTTCGCGCGCTCGCCGGTCGAGTCGGCCCAGCGGCCCATGCCGCGGCTGCCGAGCTTCGCGCGCACGCCGAGCGTCGGGCGGATGCCGGTCTTCTGGAAGGCGCGCAGCGTGAAGTCGAGCTCCTCGATGCGCTCGAGGACGACGATCACCGTCTTGTCGAAGCGCTGCGCGAGCAGCGCCGTCTCGATGTACGCCTGATCCTTGTACCCGTTGCAGATGACGAAGCCCGCGGCCTCCTGCTCGGCGCTCAGCGCGATCAGCAGCTCGGGCTTGCTGCCCGCCTCGAGCCCGAGCCGCCACGGCGCGCCGAACTCGACGACCTCGTCGATGAAGTGCTTCTGCTGGTTGACCTTCACCGGGAACACGCCCCGGTACTGGCCCTTGTAGTCGTACTCGGTGATCGCCTTCGCGAAGCACTCGTTGATGCGCTTGATGCGATCCTTGAGCACGTCGGAGAAGCGCAGCAGCAGCGGCAGCTCGAGGCCGCGCGCGTCGAGATCGCCGACGAGCTCGTAGAGATCGATCGTCAGCTCCGGCCGCTCGGGGTCCGGCACCACCTGGACGTGGCCGGCCTCGTTCACGCCGAAGTACGGATAGCCCCAGCCGCGCACCTGGTAGAGGTCCGCGCTGCGCTGGGTCGACCAGCTCTCGCCCTCGTGCTCGTCGTCCATCGCGCTACCTCCGCGTCGTGCCCTACGCTGACGGGGCCGATTTATGGGGCCCGCGACCATGGGGTGCCAGCGGAAACGGTGCGACGTCGCTCGGCGTCGGACGCGGGGGCTACTCGCGGAAGTTGATGAACTGCAGCGGCAGCGGGAAGTCCTGGCCGCGCAGGAGCGCGATCACCTCCTGCAGCTCGTCGCGCTTCTTGCCGGTGACCCGCACGAGATCGCCCTGGATCGCGGCCTGCACCTTGACCTTGCTCTCCTTGATCGTCTTGACGATCTGCTTGGCGTGCTCGGTCTCGACGCCCTCCTTGAGCTTGACCAGCTGCCGCCACGTCATGCCCGACTGCTGCGCCTTCTGCGGATCGAGCGCCTTGAGCGAGACCTTGCGCTTGATCATCTTGTCCTCGAGCACCTTGTAGGCGCCCTCGACGCGGCCCTCGCTGCTGCTCTTGATCGAGATGCCGTCGGCGTTCTTCTCGATCTCGGTGCCGGTGTCCTTGAAGTCGAAGCGCGTCGCGATCTCGCGCTTCGCTTGATCCACCGCGTTGTCGACCTCGTGGTGGTCGAGCTTGCTGACGACGTCGAAGCTGGGCATGGAGCGCATCCAAGCAAGCG
Source organism: Myxococcota bacterium (assembly GCA_030855295.1). Lineage (GTDB taxonomy): Bacteria > Myxococcota_A > Polyangia > Polyangiales > Sandaracinaceae > Sandaracinus. Next base: position 3,438 of record JALYRN010000115.1, read on the forward strand.
CGCGGCGACCGTGCAAGCGCGACCACGCGCGCTATCCTCGTCTTCGAGCCCCCCTGCATGGCCCGCCGCGGAATTCGTTCGATCTCGGTGCCGATCACGTTCGGGGCGGTCACCGTCCCGCTGACGGTGTTCCTGCTCGTCGGCTGGACCACGTTCACCGTGCGCAACATCGCCGAGAGCGGCGAGGTCGCGCCGAACGTGTGGCTGCTGATCCTCGGCGTGCTCTCGCTGATCGTGATCATGAGCGTGCTCGTGATGTTCTCGATCTTCCTGGCGCGCGAGATCCTCGAGGTGCGCCGGCAGGACAGCTTCATCGACTCGGTCACGCACGAGCTCAAGACGCCGCTCGCGTCGATCAAGCTCTGCCTGCAGACGCTCGAGCGCGAGAACATCCCCGAGGGCAAGCGCGCCGCGCTCCAGAGGATGATGCTCGACGACGTCGATCGGCTCACGACGTTCATCGACGACATCCTGCAGGCGAGCCGGCTCGCGCACGACGACGTCGGCATGGACGTCGACGAGGTGCGCCTCGCGGACGTGGCGCGGCACTGCGCGGATCAGGCGATCGCGCGACACAAGGTGCCGCCGAGCGCGATCGAGCTGCGCATCGATCCGGCGCTCGCGGTGTGGACCGACTCCACCGCCCTCGAGGTCGTGATGCGCAACCTGATCGACAACGCGGTGAAGTACTCGCGCGACGAGGTGCGCGTGATCGTCGCCGCGCGCGTCGAGGGCAGCGACCGTATCGTGATCGACGTGAGCGACTCCGGGATCGGCATCCCGCCCAAGGATCTCAAGCGGATCTTCCACCGCTTCTATCGCGTCGAGGAGGAGAGCGTGCGCACGCGCAAGGGCACGGGCCTCGGGCTCTTCGTGGTGTCGGCGCTCGTGCGCAACCTCGGTGGGAGCGTCGAGGCGGAGTCGCAGGGCGTGGGCTCGGGCGCGACGCTGCGGGTGCGGCTGCCGCTCCGCGATCACGACGCGATCGCGAAGCGCGTGACGCCCGCGCCCGCGCAGACCTGAGCGCCGAGACCGAGCTGAAGAACGGATGTCGATGGAAGTGGAGCAGCGTGAGCCCCGGATCCTGATCGTCGAGGACGAGGAACATCTCGCCACCGGTCTGAAGCTGAATCTCGAGCTCGAGGGCTACGCCGCGGACGTCGCGTCGACGGCGCGCGAGGCCGGCGAGCTGCTCCTCGATCCGACGCGCTTCGACGCGATCGTGCTCGACGTGATGCTCCCGGATCTCGATGGGTTCGCGCTCTGCACGAAGCTGCGGCAGTCGGGGAACTACACGCCGGTGATCATGCTGACGGCGCGCGCCGCCGCGGAGGATCGCGTGCGCGGCCTCGAGGCGGGCGCCGACGACTACCTGGTCAAGCCCTTCGATCTCAACGAGCTGCTCGCGCGCGTGCGCTCGGTGCTGCGGCGGCGGCAGTGGGAGCGCGGCAAGGAGGAGCGAGATCCGCGTCGCGTCGTGACGATCGGCGAGGCGCGCGTCGACTTCGACTCGCACGAGGTCTTCGTGCGCGGCGAGCCGGTGAAGCTGACGCGCCTCGAGATGGATCTGCTGCGCTACTTCGTCGAGCACCCCGGCAAGGTGCTCTCGCGCGACACGCTGCTCGAGGAGGTCTGGAAGCTTCGCAACTACTCGACCGCGCGCACCGTCGACAACTTCATCTCGCGCCTGCGACGACACTTCGAGGTCGACCCTCAGGACCCGCAGCACTTCGTCTCGGTGCGCGGCGCCGGCTACAAGTTCGTGCCCTGATCGGCTCGCCCGCTCCGGTCGCTTCCGTCAGCGCGCGAAGCGCGCGCTCCCGTACGCGCCCTACGGGGCGAGCACTCCTGCAGGTCGCGAAGCGCGCGCTCCCGTGCGCGCCCTCCGGGGCGAGCACTCCTGCCGAGTCACTTCCTCGCGAGGCTGGCGACCATCGCGATCAGCTCGGCGGGCTCGACCGGCTTCGCGACGTGCATCTGGAAGCCGGCCCGCACCGCGCGCACGCGGTCCTCGGGTCGCGCGTACGCGCTCAACGCCAGCGCCGGCACCCGCCCGGTCGGGCTCGGCAGCCCGCGGATCCGCTGGATCAGCGAGTAGCCGTCCTCGCCGGGCATGCCGATGTCGCACACCAGCACGTCGGGAACCTCGGTCTGGACGAGCGTGATCGCTTCGGCCGCCGACTTCGCGGTGCTGACGCGAGCGCTGCACTCCTCGAGGATCCGCTTCACCAGCGCTCGCGCGTCGGGCTCGTCGTCGACGACCAGGACGCGGATGCCGGCCATGTCGACACAGGGATCGAGGACCGCGGCCGATGCCGCCGTCGAGGGATGCCGGCGCTCGAGCTCGGGTGCGGGCTCCGCGTGCACGACCGTCAGCGGGAGCGCGATCGTGAAGGTGCTCCCCTGGCCCGCGCCGGGGCTCGCCCCACGGACCGAGCCGCCGTGGAGCTCCACCAGCTGCTTGACGAGCGACAGACCGATCCCGAGCCCGCCGTGGGTCCGTGTCGTCGACGCGTCGGCCTGGCGGAACCGATCGAACGCGAACGGCAGGAACTCGGGCTCGATCCCCGCGCCGGTGTCGATGACGCTGATCTCCACGTGCGAGTTGATCCGCTCGAGCAGCACCTGCACCCGGCCGCCCTTCGGGGTGAACTTCACGGCGTTGCTGAGCAGGTTCCACAGGACCTGCTGCAGCCGCGCCGGATCCCCCGAGACCGGGCCGGCGCGCGGATCGAGCACCGCGTGGACGCGCACGCCCTTGGCCTCGGCGGCGGGCTCGATCGTCTGGATCGCGGTCCGGATCAGCGCGGGGAGCTCCACCCGCTGCACGTCGAGGCGCACCTTGCCGCTGATGATCCTGCTCATGTCGAGCAGGTCCTCGATGATCTGCGCCTGCGCGCGCGCGTTCCGCTCGATCGTGCGGAGCCCGTCGCGCAGCTCCTCGCTGCTCCGCTCGCCGAAGGTCAGGACCTGCGACCAGCCGAGGATCGCGTTGAGCGGCGTGCGCAGCTCGTGAGAGAGCGTCGCGAGGAACTCGTCCTTCATCGTGCTCGCGTGCTCGGCCTCCGCGCGCGCGGCGCGCTCGCTGGCGAGCAGGTGCTCGCGCTCCTCGGCGGCGCGGCGTTGCTCGGTCACGTCGGTGTTGGTGCCGAACCACTGCACGACCCGTCCTTCCGCATCCCGCAGCGGCGCGACGCGCGTCAGGAACGGACGGAAGATCCCGTCGGCGCCGCGGAGCGGGAACTCCAGCTCGAACGTCTCGCCGGTCTCGATCGACCTGCGCCACCGCTCCAGCACCGCCGGCAGCACGGCGGGATCGTGGACGCTCTGCCAGCCCCAGCCCTCCATCGCCTCGGCGGTCGTGCCCGTGTAGTCGTACCAGCGGCGGTTGTACCAGGAGATGTGTCCATCCCGGTGCGCGGTCCAAGCGAGCTGCGGCATCGTCTCCGCGAGCTGCCGGAACTTCGCCTCGCTCTCGGCCAGCGCCGCCGCCGCACGATGTCGCTCGGTCACGTCGCGCAGCGTGAGGACCGCGAGCGCCAGTCGACCGTCGCCGCCGATCACCGGTGTGCCGCCGTAGCTGCCGACGAACGATCGCGCCGTGTCGCGGCGGCGGACCCGCACCTCGTAGCCTGCGAACCGCTCGCCGCGCAGCACCCGCGAGATCGGCCACTCGTGGCGCTCGAGCAAGCGACCTCCGGAATCGTGCAGCTCGAAGAGGTCCGGGTAGTCCGAGACCTGCGTCAGCACGTCGGCCATCGACCCGAAGCCGTGGATCGCCAGCGCCGCCGGGTTCATCGAGACGAGGTTGCCGTCGGGATCGGCGAGGACGAGCCCCTCGGTGATGTTCTCGAACACTGCCTGCCACTGCGCGAGGTTGCGCTCGGACTCGGCCTTCGCACGGCCGAGCGCGTCCTCGGCGCGCTTGCGATCGGTCACGTCGTCGTGGACGAGCACGACCTCCTCGATGTGGCCGACCTCGTCCTTGATCGCGTAGACGTACGCGCCGCAGTAGCGCACCTGACCGGCGAACTCGCCTCGGTCGGGGCGATACGGGAACGGCTCGATCGTCGCCGCGCCGCCCGCGAATGCCTGCTCGAGCGGGGCCGTCATGCCGTGCGCGGCGAGCTGCGGGTCCGTCCGGATGTTGTAGTCGGGCATCTGCGCGAGCGTCAGACCCCAGAGCCGCTCCCACGCGCGATTCACCTGACGGACGGTTCCGTCGGGCGCGAAGATCTGGATGCTGAGCGGCGACTGCTCGATCAGTCGCTGCGCGCGACGCTCGCTCATGCGCAGCGCCTCGTCGGTCCGCTTCTGCTCGCTGATGTCGCGGATGAACGCAGTGAACGCAGGCGGCTCCTCGGCGGGGAGCCGGATGATGGTGAGCTCGACCGAGAGCTCGCTCCCGTCGCTCCGCACCGCCGAGATCTCGAAGCGTCTCGAGAGCACCTTGGCCTCGCCGGTGGCGAGATACCGTGCGAGCCCCCGGCGGTGCGCGTCGCGCAGCGAAGGCGGGATGATCAGCTCCGCCATCTCGCGATCGAGCGCCTCGTCGCGCGAGTACCCGAAGGTCCGCTCGGCGGCCGGGTTCCACTCGGTCACCTTGCCCGCGGCGTCCATCGACACGATGCAGTCGAGCGCCGCCTCGACGCCCGCCGCGTGTCGCGCCTCGCTCGCGCGCAGCCGATCCGCCGTCTGCTTCCGATCGATGAACTGACCGATCTGGCCGGCGGCGACCGCCATCGTGCCGAGGAGCGCGGGGTCCGGCGGGCGGATCTCGCCGCTGAAGAACTCCATGACGGCGTGCACTTCGCCGCGCCACGACACCGGGAAGCACAGCGCGCCGCGGAGCCCCGCGCGCGCCGCCACGTCGCGTCGCGGGAAGTTCTCGTCGTGGAAGGTGTCGGTGATCCAGTGCGGACTCGCGGTCGCCCACGTGCGTCCCGGCAGACCGACGCCGCGCTCGAACCTCGTGCGCGCGCTCGCCTCGTCGAGCTCCGTCATCGGCTCCGACGGCTCGTGCCAGCAGCTCACGAGCCGCAGCGCCCGCGCGCTCGGCTCCACCTCCCACAGCGCGCCCCAGCGCCATCCCGAGGCGCTGCAGATCGCCCGCAGCAGGGTCGGAACCGCGTCGCGTAGCTCCGGCGCCTCGGCGAGCACGGTGGTGACCGCGAGGTGCGTCGCCCGGCGATCCTCCGCGAGCTTCCGCTCCGTCGAATCGCGCATCATCTTCAGGAACCCGGTGACCTCGCCCTGCTCGTCGCGGAGCGCGGTCGTGACGCCGGTGGCCCAGAACCTCGAGCCGTCCTTCCGCCGCTGCCAGCGATCGTCGTCGGCGCGGCCGGTCGTGCGCGCCTGCTCGAGCTCCGCTTCGAGCGCGCCACCGGCGACGTCCTCGGGCGTGAAGACGATCGAGGCCGGCTGTCCGATCCACTCGTGCTCGCTCCACCCGAGCACGTGCTTCACGCCCGCGTTCCAGCTCGCGATCCGCCCGCGGAGGTCGACGACGAAGATCGCGTAGTCGAGGACCTGCTCGACCGCGAGTCGATCGGGGTTCTGGCGCGGCAACGAGACCTTCTTCTCGGGACACCCCGAAGGGTGGCTCCGAGGTGTCCGACAGTGTGGACGCGGCGTCGATCGCGGTCGAGTCGCTCGAGCGGTCCGGTCCGATCAGAGATCGCGGCCCAGGAAGATGCGCTCGGCGACCGGCAGACCGCCCGCCATCTCGCGCTGGAAGATCGCGCGCAGCCCGGGGCCGAGCTCGTCCTGCGAGAGCTCGCGGAACCCGAGCCGCTCGCGGTACCACGGGCCGTTGAACGGGACCTCGCGCATCGTCGCCAGCGTCACGCGGCCGAGGCCTCGCTCGCGCGCGCGCTCGAGCACCGTGAGCACGAGCGCGTGCCCGATGCCGCGGCGGCCGTGATCGGGGTGCACCGCGAGCTCGTCGAGGTGCGCGTGCCAGTCGACGCGGCTCGTCAGCGCGAACCCGACCGGGCGCGGATCTCCGTCGTCCGGCGCCACGACGACGAGATCGTCGCGCGTCATGGCGCCGCGAGAGACCTCGATCGGTGTCGTCGTGCTGCCGAAGAGCACGTCGAGGCCCCAGGGCGCGAAGAGGCGCGCCGCGGCGCGCTCGATGTCCGGCAGCGCAGCGAGATCGCCTTCGCGCGCGCTCCGGATCCGATAGCCCGCGATCGCGAGGCTCATCAGCCCCTCGGCGCCGCCCGCGAGGCGACCAGCAGCAGAAGGGGTGTCCACCGCGGCCGAGTGCTTATGTCCCAGAAATAGGAGGTGCACATGAGCAACAACCGAAGTGTCTATCACGTCGTGCCCTTCGACGACCTCTGGGCCGTGAAGCTCGCGGGCGACAGCCTCAACGAGTACGCGGACAACAAGGACATCGCCGTGACGCGCGCGAAGGAGCTCGCGCGGCGATCGACCCTCGGACAGGTCGTGGTCCACGGGCGCGACGGCAAGATCGAGCAGGAGTTCTACTTCGGCGAGGAGCCGTCTCGCGCGCCGCGCTGATGCACGTTGACCGAACCGTGACAGTCCCTGACCGAACCGTGACGGCCGCGAGCGCGCGCGTTTCTACATTATGAGACATGACCACGTCGACGATCACGGCTCCTCTGGCACCGCCGCTCGGGACCGGCGACGCCCCCGCGAGCGCGCCCGCGCCGTACGCGACCGCGGGGACGAAGGCGCCGTCGCACGCCGCCCGTCGCTACGACTGGGCGGGGCTGGTCCCGTTCGTGTTGTGCCATGTCGCGGTGCTCGGCGCGCTGTGGTCGGGCGTCACCTGGCAGGCGGTCGCGGTCGGCTTCGCGCTCTACTGGGCGCGCATCTTCGGCGTGACCGCGGGCTACCACCGCTACTTCGCGCACCGCACGTTCGAGACGAGCCGGCCGGTGCAGTTCGCGCTCGCGTTCCTCGCGCAGTCGACGGCGCAGAAGGGCGCGCTGTGGTGGGCGTCGCATCACCGCGCGCACCACCTCTACTCCGACACCGAGCGCGATCTGCACTCGCCGAAGCAGCACGGCTTCCTCCAGTCGCACGTCGGGTGGATCTTCTCGACGAGCGACGAGGCGGACTGGAGCCGCATCAAGGACTTCGCGAAGTACCCGGAGCTCGTCTGGCTGAACAAGTACCACCTCGTGCCGCCGATCCTGCTCGGCTTCGCGGTCTGGCTCGGCTTCGGCTGGAGCGGGCTCTTCATCGGGTTCTTCCTGAGCACCGTCTGCACGTGGCACGGCACGTTCTGCATCAACAGTCTCGCGCACGTGTGGGGCAAGCGCCGCTTCGAGACCAAGGACGACAGCCGCAACAGCCTCGCGCTCGCGCTGATCACGATGGGCGAGGGCTGGCACAACAACCATCACCACTACATGCAGAGCGCCCGTCAGGGCTTCTACTGGTGGGAGATCGACGTGACCTTCTACCTGCTCAAGGGCATGGAGAAGCTCGGCCTGGTCTGGAACCTGAAGGTGCCGCCGGCCCGCGTGCTCGAGGCCGGCCGCCGTGCCGACGCGATGGCGGCTCAGGCGCGGTAGGGCCCGCTCGTGTCGCCGTCCCAGAGGGCGCGCACCTCGTCGATCATCTTGAGCTCCGCTTCGCTGCCGGCGTCCGCGGCCGCGAGGCTCGAGAGCACGTCGAGGATCAGCGCGCGCGCCTCGGGACGGGTCACGCTGCCGGTGACGACGCGCAGCTTCTCGGGGCTGTCGACGGTCTGCTCCGCGAGCTCCATCGTCTCCCAGAACGCCTCGGGATCACCGAGCTCGGCGGCGATCGCGCGCAGTCGATCGGACTCGTCGGCCGAGTAGCTGCGATCGAGCCGCACCATGGTCCGCGTCAGCGCCGCGAGGGCGAGACGCTCGTCGTTCGTGAGTGCCTTGAAGTCCACGCCGGACTTATAGCAAAAAGCCGCGGCCCCGGCGGTGCGCGCTATCATCGCGCCGGGGCATGGACGACGAGGGGGAGGGGCGTCGCTGCGTCGCGACCGCGGACGAGCTCGCCGCGAACGGTCGCTACGAGGACGCGATCGCCTGGTACCAGCAGGCGATCGCGCGCGCGCCCGTCGCGTGCGCCGGGTATCGGTTCGTCGTCGGCGAGCTGCTCTTCGAGCTGCAGCGCTACGACGAGGCGGCGCGGACCTTCGAGGTGGTCGTCGGCGCGCTGCCCGATCACCCGCCCGCATGGGAGGCGCTCGGGCGCACGCTCTCGATGCTCGGTCGCGCGGAGCGCGCCGCGGACGCGCTGGAGCGCGCGATCGCGCTGGATCCGTCGTGGGGCGAGCCCCTCTATCACGCGGCGCTGGCGTACACGGAGCTGGGGCGGCGGGAGCTGGCGGAGGATCGGCTGCGGCGCGCGATGGCGATCGACGAGCGGTTCGGCGAGGCCGCGAAGGACGACGGGCTGGTGTAGGGGCGCTCTCAGTGTGTGACTTCGAAGGCGTCGCTCTCGATGCGGTGGCCGTCGCAGCTCCGCGCGACGAAGCGGTAGGTGCCCGCCTCGACGGGCACGCAGCGGGTGCACACGCACTGCGCGTCGCCGCGGGTGCCGAGCCAGTCGGGCGGATGCAGCACGGCGCCGGGGGCGAGCTCGATGCAGGCAGGGGGCTCGTGCGCGCAGTCCAGGCGCAGCGTGAGCGATGCGATGCCGTCGATGCGCGCGAACGTGCCCGACGCGCCGGCGCGCTCGACCTCGATGCCCGGCGCGACGCGCGCGAGCTCGGTGCCGCGGTTCTCGAGCGTGATCGCGGCGTGGC
>JALYRN010000794.1 GCA_030855295.1 Myxococcota bacterium
AGGTTACGGCCCGCGATGGCTGGCGAAGCGTGGCTCATCCTTCCCACCTACAACGAGGCCGAGAACCTCGAGCCGCTCGTGCGCGCGACGCTGCCCGTCCTCGAGCACGCCGCTCCCGCAGGCATCAGGATCCTCGTCGTCGACGACGAGGCCGACGCGCGCGCGATGCTCGACGAGGCCCTCTCTGCGCGCGGCGCGCACGTCGTCGTCGCGGCGAGCGCGCCGGAGGCGATCGCCGCGGCTCGCGGGGGCAGGTTCGACGTCGTGGTCTCCGACATCGGCATGCCGCACGAGGACGGCTACATGTTCATCCGCGCGCTGCGCGCGCTCGCGATCGAAGAGGGTGGTGGCGTGCCGGCGATCGCGCTGACGGCCTACTCGCAGGCGAGCGATCGCGCGCGCGCGCTGCGCTCGGGCTTCCAGCTGCACCTCGCGAAGCCGGCGCCGCTCGACGAGCTCGCCCGCGCGGTGCTCGCGCTCGCGCGCCCGGAGTGACGGTCGCGAGATCGGACGAGCCGCTGAGGAACGCCGGAAGGCAGGAAAACTCCTGCTTTCCTGCCTTCCTCAGCGGCCTTGTCCGATGTAGCGACCGGCTGTCACTCCTGCCGCGTCACCCGACCGTCTCGATCTCGCGGATCGGAGCGTCGAGCGTCTCGGACACGAGGCGCGCGACGTCCGATCGGAGACGGATGCGCGGCAGCTCGGCGAGAGCGCGCGCCGTCATCCGCGCGATCGTGTACGCGACCTTCCGGCGCGCGTGCGCCGCGCCGAAGTAGTCGACGAACCCCGGGCTGTTGAGCGAGAAGAAGCTCAGCGCGTCGGCGTCGTTGATCAGCGCGACCTCCTTGCACGCGCCGGGCGTCTCGCTCTTCGCGACGAGCTCGGCGACGCCGCGCACGAGCGACTCGTCGCCGCCGGAGCCGCGCACCAGCGCCGCGGCGATCGGAGCGCCACCGCGGGCGTGCGCCTCCTTGTACTCGCGGTAGTCGGGCGCGTGCTGCTCGATGCGCTGGTCGGCCTCGCTCTCGAGCCGCTCGACGTCGTGGAGCAGCGTCGCGAGCTGGCAGACCATGCTCGCGCTGGCCTCGAGGCGGAGCGCCCACTGCCAGCAGTCGAGCGCGTGATCGTAGTCCGCGCGCACCAGCGGCCGCTCGAGATCGTGGAGGGAGCGATGGGCCTCGAGCACGCGATCGAAGAGCGGATCGCGGCTCTGCGCGTTCCGCCGCTCGATCCGGCGCTGCGCTCGCGTCAGGACCTCGTGCGTGAAGCGCGACGCATGGCGCGCCGGGGAGCGCAGCGCGAGCACGCGCCCCGCGTCGACCCGCGCGTCGACCAGACGATCGAACGCCCAGAAGTCGAAGGTCGGAGCGTGCCAGTCCTCGAATCGCACGTCGGCGACCTCCGCGCCCGGAGAGCTCGCCAGTCCGGAGCGCGCGCGCGCCGCGCGTGCGAGCTCGCGCCAGCCCGAGCCCTCGCGGCCGACGTGCACGTGCACCGTCGGGAAGGCCTTCTGGATGCGCCCGACGTCGATGCCGCCGGCGCCGTCGACGCGGATCTCGATCGCGCTCAGCACCGGTCGACGAGCCAGCGCAGGCAGAGTCGCGACCGGCTCGACGATGGTGGGCTGCATGAAGCCGGCGCGCATCGCAACCGACGTGCCCGAGGCTCGGACGCTCCGGGGCGAGAGCATTTCGAGCGTGCGCAATCCTGAGAGCGTGCGAATCGGTCATGCCCCAACGCGCCTCAGTGGGGCGGCTCGGCGCGCCGCAGGCGAGCTCCGACAGACGTTGTGCAGGGCACATCCGATGCAGAGCTGCGCGCTCCCATGCCCAATCACCACTTCGCCGCAGGAACGATGTGCCCGCGTGGACGTCGCCTCTTCGAGGGGGAAGGAGGCCTCCGCGAGCGAGCGAAGCTCGTCTGTCACTGCGTGCTGCTCGAGCTGCCCGATCGGCTGGTGTTGATCGACACCGGCATCGGCGTCCGCGACGTCGAGCACCCGGATCGCCTCACGCGCACGATGCGCAAGCTCATGCGGCCGACGGTCGATCGCGACGACACCGCGATCGCTCGCGTGCGCGCGCTCGGGTTCGATCCGCGGGACGTGCGAGACATCCTGGTGACCCACCTCGACTACGACCACGCGGGCGGGCTCGCCGACTTCCCCGCCGCGAAGGTCCACGTGTACGCGAGCGAGCACGCCGCCGCGATGGAGCGCACCGCGCGCATGGGCCACCAGCGCTATCGCCCGGCGCAGTGGTCGCACGGCCCGCACTGGGTGCTCTACGAGCCGCGCGGCGACGCGTGGTTCGGGTTCGAGGCGGTGCGAGACCTCGAGGGGCTCGGCGACGACGTGCTGATGCTCCCGCTGATCGGACACACGCCCGGGCACTGCGGCGTCGCCTTCCGCGACGGTGATCGATGGAAGCTGCACGCGGGCGACTCGTACTTCTTCCACGGCGAGATGGACGTGGAGCGCCCTCACTGCACGCCCGGGCTCAGCGCCTACCAGTCGCTGATGGACGCCGACCGCGAGGCGCGCCTCGGCAACCAGGATCGCCTGCGCAAGCTCCTGCGCGATCACGGTCGCGAGGTCGACGTGTTCTGCGCGCACGATCCCGTCGAGCTCTCGCGCATGCCGCGCCCGGAGCGTCGCCGGCCGCTGGTGACGGAAGCCCGTCGATGAGGTTCGTCGTGTTCGGGCTGTCGGTCTCGAGCGCGTGGGGCAACGGCCACGCGACGCTCTGGCGCGGCCTGATCCACGCGCTCGACGCGCTCGGGCACGAGGTCGTCTTCTTCGAGCGAGACGTGCCGTACTACGCGCAGCACCGCGACCTGACCGAGCTCCCAGGGCGGAGCCGGCTGGTGCTCTACGGCGAGCTCGCCGACGTCGAGACGCGCGCGCGCGCCGCGCTCGACGACGCCGACGTCGCGATGGTGACCTCGTACTGCCCGGCCGGCCCGCGCGCGTGCGAGCTGGTGCTGCAGTCTCGCGCGAGAACGCGCGTCTTCTACGATCTCGACACGCCGATCACCCTCGAGCGGCTCGAGGCCGGCGAGGACGTCGACTACCTGCCGGCCGGCGGGCTCGGCGGCTTCGATCTGGTGCTCAGCTACACCGGTGGCCGCGCGCTCGACGCGCTGCGCGAGCGCCTCGGCGCCCGTCGCGTCGCGCCGCTCTACGGCAGCGTCGATCCGGATCGTCACGCGCCCGCGCCGCCGCGCGCCGAGTGGCAGGGCGACTGCTCGTACCTCGGCACGTACGCCGCCGATCGGCAGGACGCCCTCGACGCGCTCTTCCTCGGGCCCGCGCGGCAGAGGCCCGAGAAGAAGCTCGTGCTCGGCGGATCGATGTACCCCGAGGGGTTCGCGTGGGCGCCGAACGTCTGGTACGTCGCGCACGTCGCGCCTCCCGATCATCCGTCGTTCTACGCGAGCTCACCGCTGACGGTCAGCGTGACGCGCGGGCCGATGGCCGCGATGGGCTTCTGTCCGTCGGGGCGCCTCTTCGAGGCGGCGGCGTGCGGCACGCCGGTACTCAGCGATCCGTGGGACGGGCTCGACGCATTCTACGCGCCGGGCTCGGAGATCCTGGTCGCGCGCACGACCGAGGACGCCCTCGCCGCGATCGAGCTGCCGCGCGCGGAGCTCGCGCGCATCGCGCGGCGCGCGCGCGAGCGAACGCTCGACGAGCACACCGCGCCCCGCCGCGCCCGCGAGCTGATCGCGCTGGTCGAGAG
>JALYRN010000795.1 GCA_030855295.1 Myxococcota bacterium
GCCGCGAGGTGCGCGGCGCGTTCCGAGGCACGCGCGAGAAGGTCGATCGCGGCAAGCGCGTCGCGGTGATCGGCGGCGGCATCGCGGGCACCAGCGCGGCGTGCGTGCTCGCCGAGCGCGGCGCCGAGGTCGTGCTGATCGAGAAGCAGCCGCAGCTCGGTGGGCGGCTCTCGGCGTGGACCGAGCGCTTCGCCGACGGCGAGCCGTTCCAGATGGAGCGCGCGTTCCCGTCGTTCTATCGGCACTACTACAACCTCCGCGCGATCCTGCGGCGCGTCGATCCCGAGCTCGCCTCGCTCAAGCCGCTCGCCGACTATCCGATCCTCGGTCCGGAGGGCGCGAGCGAGTCGTTCGCGGGGCTGCCGACCACCGCGCCGCTCAATCTGCTCGCGCTGCTCCGGCGCACGCAGTGGGTGACGCTCGCGGACCTCCGCCACATCGATGGCGAGTCGTTCCGCGCGATGCTCCGGTTCGATCCGGTGCGCAGCTACGGCGAGCTCGACGATCGCTCGGCGCGCGAGTGGCTCGATACGCTCGCGCTGCCGCAGCGCGCGCGCGAGATGCTCTTCCGCGTGTTCGCGCGCTCGGTGTTCAACGGAGAGGAAGCGATCAGCGCGGCCGAGATGGTGGCGCGCCTCCACTTCTACTTCTTGGGCAACCCCGAGGGCATGTGCTTCGACGTGCTCGAGGAGCCGAGCTCCGACGTGATGTGGAAGCCGATGGAGCGCTATCTCAAGCGCCATTCGGTCGACCTGCGCCTCGGGCAGAGCGTCACGCACCTCGAGCGCGACAAGCTCGGCGCGATCCGCGTGCACCTCGAGGGTGGCGAGGTCGTCTCGTGCGGCGGCGCGGTGCTGGCGACGTGCGTGCCCGCGCTGCGCTCGATCGTCGGCGCGTCGGCGGACCTGCAGAGCGACGCCACGTTCGCCAGCTCGGTCGAGGGGCTGCGCACGAGCGCGCCGTTCGCGGTGCTGCGGCTCTTCCTCGATCGTCCCGCCGGCGACGAGCGCCCCCCGTTCGTGCACACCGCGGGGCTCGGCGCGCTCGACACCATCACGCTCTTCGATCGCTTCGAGGGCGAGAGCCATCGCTGGGCGCTGCGGCACGGCGGCTCGGTGGTGCAGCTGCAGGCGGTCGGTCTCGATCCCGAGCGCGACGTGCAGAGCGTGCGCGACGAGCTGGTGGCGACGCTCCGCAAGGTCTACCCCGAGCTCGCCGACGCTCAGGTGCTGCACGAGGTGATGCTGCATCGTCACGACCAGCCGAGCTTCGCGCCCGGCAGCCACGCGACGCGGCCGCGCGTGCCGACGCCGTACGGCAACATCGCGCTCGCGGGCGACTACGTGAAGCTGCCGTTCCCGACCGCGCTGATGGAGCGCGCGGCGGCGAGCGGCTTGCTCGCGGCGAACCAGCTCCTCGATCGCTGGGACGTGCGGGGAGAGCCGGTGTGGTCCATCCCGCCCCGCGGCTTCATCGCGAGCCTTCGGTTCTAGTCGGCCGGAACGGCTACTCGGCGTCGATCGCGGGGAGCTCGGGATCGTCGAGCACCGGGAGCGACGGCTTCTTGGTGCGGAGCTCGTAGGTGCGCGCGCAGTACTGCGCGTCGTCGACCCAGAGGCGGGCGGCGCGGGACTGGACCAGCCCGCGCAGGGCCGCGGAGGCGCGAGGGAGCCACGCGAGCGCGGGGCGCTCGGAGGCGGCGAGGGTGGCCTCGATGACGGCGGTGCGGTCGGGCGCGATCGGCGTCGCGTGGGTCTCGACGACCGAGCCGACGCCCTCGCCGGCGACGATCGTCATCGCGATGGTGCGCGGGTCGGGGCACGCGAAGCGCGCGTCGACCTCCATGCCGAAACGGCCGACGATTCGATAGACGACCCGCACCGTGATCGACTCGTCGTCCTCGCCGATCACGCGCAGCCGCGCGAACGAGTGCGGGTGGAAGTGCGCGCCGTGCCAGGGATCGAGCCGGTTCGCGATCACGTCCTGGGGCTCGCAGCGCGCCTCGGTGCGCACGACCGCGTCGAGGAAGCGCGCCGGCCGGACCGGCAGGATCGGGGCGTCGGTCGCGGTCTCGCCGGGGGCGAGCATCGAGCTCAGCCGCGCCCAGGTCAGCACCCCGTCGTCGTAGGCCCGTAGCGGCGCCCAGCCGCCGTGCCTGCCCTCGCCGAGGGGTAGACCGTGCCACGGGCAGACCAGGCGGCCCTTGCCGTCCACGGACCCGCAGGAGAGCGACGCGCCCATGTGTGGGCAGGCGTCGGGCGCGACCTTCGGGCCGTTCCCGTCCCACCACGCGACCAGCTCGCGCCCGCCGAGGATGTACTTCCGCGGCCGCTCGCGGATGACCCGCGTGGCATCGAGGACGACCCAGCCGCCGCTCGGCTTGTCGCTCGCGCGCGCCAGCGCGGCTCGGATTCGTCGTGGATCGGCCTGGATCCAGTCGGGCTCGGGCGCCGAGCCGGGGTCACCGGCGGTCTCACGGGGATCACGACCGAGCAGCAGGAGCGAGCCGTCGAGCCGGAGCGGAACTGTGCGCATGCGGGGCCAAGAGTAGGCACATCGCGCGTTCTGGTCACGGGGGCGGTTGCGAAGCTACCATTCGACCCGTGAGCAGCCCCGCATCGAAACCGCGCCCCGCCAGCGCGGCCGCGCCCGATGCCGGAGGCACGACCGCGAGCGGCGAGGGCGAAGCGGCCGGCCGGCCCGACCACGGCATCGTCGCGGGCCGCTACAAGATCCTCGGCCGCATCGCCGAGGGCGGCATGGGCGTGGTCTACAAGGCCGAGCACACGCTCTCGCGCAAGAAGCTCGCGATCAAGATCCTCCATCCGCACCTCTGCCACGGCCGGCAGGCGGTCGAGCGCTTCAAGCGCGAGGTCAGCGCCGCCGCCGAGATCGATCACCACGGCATCGTCCAGGTCTTCGATGCGGGCGTCGACACCGACGGCTCGTTCTACATGGCGATGGAGCTCCTCGAGGGTGACAGCCTCGGCAACTACACGCGCCGCGCGTGGCCCGGTACCCGCACGTCGGTGAAGCTGATCATCGAGATGTGCGAGCCGCTCGCGCGCGCCCACGCCAAGGGCTTCGTCCACCGCGATCTCAAGCCGGACAACGTGTTCATCGCGCGGGATCACGCGGGGAACGAGTCGGTGAAGCTCCTCGACTTCGGTCTCGTGCGCGAGGTCTCGCGGCGCGGTGGTCCGACGCAGAGCGGGATCACGTTCGGCACGCCCGAGTACATGGCGCCCGAGCAGGCGATGAGCGCGAAGAAGGCCGGCGTCCCGGCGGACGTGTGGTCGGTCGGCGTGATGCTCTACGAGCTGCTCTCGGGGCAGCACCCGTTCACCGGCGAGACCGCGAACGCGGTGATGGCGAACGCGATCAAGGATCCGCATCCGCCGCTGCGCGACGTCGCGCCGCACGTGCCGCCCGAGCTCGCGCGCGTCGTCGAGCAGTGCCTCGAGAAGGAGCCGAGCCGGCGCCCGAGGGACGCGGCCGATCTCGGCGCGAAGCTGCGCGGCGTGACCGAGCGCATCGAGCTCGACGAGCGCGGGCCCGAGAGCCCGCGGCTGCGCTCGCACCACGAGGACGACGAAGGCGGAGGCGAGCACGACGACGACGGGCAGCTCCTCCCGTCGTCGTCGCCGCTGCCGCTCGCGCTGCGGGGCGGCCCCACCAGCGACATGCGCCCCGCGCGCCGCGACTGGGCGTCGGCGCGGCGCCGTGGAGGGTGGGCGCT
>JALYRN010000796.1 GCA_030855295.1 Myxococcota bacterium
GGCGATCGGCGCGCTGGCGCAGCGCGTCGATCTGGGTCGCCTCGGCGAGCGCCGCGATCTGCGTCGCGGAGTCCTCGAGCGCCTGGATCTCCTCCGCCGTCGCGAGCGGCGCCTGATCGACCGCAGTCGGCTCCGCCGGCGTCGGCGCGACGGGCGCGGCTGCCGCCGTGGCGCGCTGCTGCTGGACGTCGATGCGCTGCCGCAGCGCGTTCAGGAAGCTCTGCACCTCGTCGCGATCCGCGGGATCGCTCTCGAGGTAGCGCTGGAAGTACTCGATCGCCTGCTCGTACCGGCCGGCTTCCGCGTACGCGCGCGCGATGTTGTAGAGGACGTTCGGGTGCGGAAGCATGTCGTACGCCTCCTGCAACTGCGCGACGCCCTCGTCGAGATTGCCCTCGGCGACCATCGCCATGCCGCGTCGGAACATCGTGCGCGCCTCGGTGCGCACGTCGGCGTGCGCCATCGTCGGCGGCAGGACGATCGACGGCATCGCGATCGCGAGCGCGAGCGCCGCGACGATCGCGCGCGCACGCGTCGAGGCACGCCTTGCGTCGCGACCGCGGGTGCCCAGAAGCTGCTGCAAGCTCTCGCCGCGTCCGTTCACGACGGCGTTCGTTTCGGTCAGCGCGGCCCTCTTCTCAGTCAAAGCAGTACCTCGTCGCGAGCGCAGAGATGGCGGATCGATCCCGTCACGAGCGACCGCTCGGGTCGCGCGCGTCGGGATCCCCCAGATCCCGTGGCCAGGTGTTCGAGCCGGAGGTGTTTTCGAGCGGGAGACTAGGGCCAGCAGCGGTTGCCACCGATGCTCGCCCAACCGTCAGTACGGATCCAGTTTGTAACCCTTGACCGGCCCGACCGGGCCGTCGGAGCCCTGGCCATCGGCGCGCCGGGGCGGGCGAGGGCGCCACGGGCGTCCTGCCGCGATCGCTTGGAGCTCGGCGCTGACCTCGAGCGCGTCGCCCGTGATGGTGCGAGTCACCGAGAGGTCGCGGTGGCCCTGGAGCTCGAAGTGGAAGGTGACCTCGCGGCCGCGCGCAGCGTCCGCCGCGGTCCACTCGACGTCGGCCGGGGTGGGGCCGTATTCGCGATGCGCCCCGTCGGCTCCGTCGACCGTCACCATCGCGCCGGCCGGCGTCGAGCGCAGCGTGACCAGCGTACGATCGATCGCGGGGGTCGTGGGCTCCGTCGTCGTCGGCGTGGTCTTGGTCGGGGTCGTCGGCGTCGGGTCGGGCGTCGCGGTGACGCCGTCGATCCCGGTCGGCGGCGTCGGGGTCGCGACGGGGGTCACGGTCTCGGGCTCGCCGCCCGTCACCGCGAGGACCGCGACGATCACCAGCACCGCCATCGAGACCGCGGCGACGACGATCGGCACCCGGCTGCGCGGCGTCGACGTCTCGCCGGAGAGCGTGCCCATCGCTCCGCTCGGGAGCGACGTGGCGCTCGGCGTCAGCGAGGGCGACGCGCCCGGACCACTGCCGGTCTGGCTGAGCGGGTCGCCCGAGAACGAGACCGCCGCGAACGAGCCGGTCGCGTGGGGGTTGAGCGAGAACTCGCCGCTCATCTCGCGGCTCATCGACATGCCGAGCCCGTTCTCGATCCCGACCTGCTTGAGCGCGACGAGGAGCTCGTCCATCGAGGCGAAGCGGTCGTCCGCCTTCTTCGCCATCGTCTTCATGACGATCTGCTCGAGCACCGGGGGCACGACGACGCTGGGATTGATCTCCCGCATCGGCGGCGGCGGCTCGTGCACGTGCGCCATCAGGATGTTGACCGAGTTCGGCCGATCGAACGGCACCTTCCCCGTCAGCATCTCGTACATGATCACGCCGAGCGCGTAGACGTCGGCGCGCCCGTCGACGCGCTCGCCGCGGATCTGCTCGGGCGACATGTACTTCGGCGAGCCCATGAACAGGCCCGTCTGCGTGAGGTCCTCGCCCTTGTCCTCGAGGTCCTTCACGAGGCCGAAGTCGAGCACCTTCACGAAGTCGCTCTCGTCGCCGTGCTTGACGAGATAGATGTTCGCCGGCTTGAGGTCGCGATGGATCACGCCGAGCGCGTGCGCCTCGCGCAGCGAGCGGCAGATCTGCCGCGCGATGTGGAGCGTGCGCGCGGCATCCATCGGGCCGGCTTCGCGCAGCCCGCGGTGGAGCGTCTTCCCCTCGAGGAGCTCCATCGCGATGTAGTAGACGTCGTCGTCGGTACGGCCGTAGTCGAAGATCGAGACCGTGTTCGGGTGCGTCAGCTTCGCGGTCGTCGACGCCTCGAGGAAGAAGCGCTTGTGGAACTCGGGGTCGCTGTCGCCCGAGTAGTTCGGGTTCAGGACCTTGAGCGCGACCTCGCGACCGAGAGGCGCCTGCTCGGCGCGATAGACCTTGCCCATGCCGCCGCGGGCGATCATCGAGACGATCCGGAAGCGATCGTTGACTACGCGCCCGATCAGCGGATCGGGTCCCGACTGCGACGAAGTCCGTCCAGCGCCCGGCGTCGGAGCGCTGCCGGGAGCGTCAGCGCCCACGCAGCCTCCACGGGGCGCGCCGCCTCAGCACGGACAGCTTCGAGACGGACGGCACGATCGCATCCTCCAAGATCATTGATCCTCGGCCATGATGTGCATGTCAATGCCGGCGTTGGAATCTTCCGAGCCAGAGCGTACCGGAGCACGGGTACGGCCGTCGAGATCAAGAGAGTAGCGGGGTTGCTCCTCCTCCCGCGGCGCTCCACGCTCGATCGACGGAGGTGGGCGAGACGTGCTGCCCCTTTGCTTCGTGCTCGCGGGTGTGACGGCGGGGCTGGGCCTGGTGCTCTGGTCGGTCCGGCGTGCGCGTCCGCCCACCGTGCGGGAAGCCGCGATGCACACGACGATCGCGGATCTCGGGCCAGGACGTTTCGCGGTCCGCGGGCGGGTCGTCCCGATCGCGACGACGCGCAGCGAGGTCGACGGAGCGCCCTGCGTCTACGTCGAGCGCGCGCGATACACCTATGTCGGCGCCGGGCTCGTGCCGCTCCTGCGCGAGGTCGATCACGGGTTCTCGGCGCACCGGTTCTTCCTCGACGACGGCTCGGGGCGGCTGCTGGTCGATCCCGCGGAGACGCTGATCGACTGCGCGACCGCGAGCACCGACGGGGGCCTTTTCGCAGAGCGGCGGCTGCGGGCGGGCGAGGAGATCGAGCTGGTTGCGTGCTTCCGCGTGGCGGATCACACGGGCACGCCCGATCTCGACGAGGGCCCGTACCGCGCGCCGGCGGGCTCGTGGGAAGCGGCCCCCGACGCAGTCGGACCGCCACGGATCAGCTACCGCACGGAAGAAGGCATGGAGCGCGCAGCGCTCGACGACGTGAGCTCGTTCCTGCGCGGCGCGGGCGCGCTGATGATCGCGACGAGCCTGCTCCTCGGATGCGTGGTGCTCTGGCTCGACGGGTGGGTCACGCTCCCGTCGTGATCGACCGGCCGTCGCTCGGGATCGCGCTCGGTGCGCTCGTCGCGGTCGCGATCGGCGCGGCTGCGAGCGGCGCGGACGCGTGGGCCGAGCGCTTCGAGGTCGAGCGACGCGCGCGGGAGCTGACGTCGAGCGATCGAGCGGTGCGACGCGATGCCGCGGAGCGCCTCGGGATGGTGGGCGAGCACGAGCGCGCGGTCGACGCGCTGACCGAGGCGCTCGGCAGCGAGGTCGACGCCGAGGTGCGCACCGCGATCGCCGATGCGCTCGCGCGCCGCCGAGATCCGCGCGCGATCGAGG
>JALYRN010000797.1 GCA_030855295.1 Myxococcota bacterium
GGCCGCGACACGCACGCGTTCACGGTCGCGCCCGCGCAGACGCTGCTCGAGGCGGCGATCGCGAGCGGCATCGCGCTGCCGTTCTCGTGCGCGCTCGGCGGATGCGCGGCGTGCAAGTGCAAGGTCGTCGAGGGCGACGTGCAGATGGACGAGCCGAGCTGCCTCACGGACGAGGAGCGATCGGCCGGATGGATCCTCACCTGCGTCGGTCGTCCCACGACCTCGACCATCCTGGAGGTGCCGTGAACGAGGCCGCATCGCTCGCGCTGCACGAGCCGCAGGACGACGCGCAGCGCTGGTCGCTGCGCATGAAGGATCTCTGTGACCTGACCGGTCTGCCGCGGCAGGCGATCCACTTCTACATCCAGCAGGGCCTCTTGCCGGCCGGGCACAAGACCGGGCGCAACATGGCGTTCTACGGCGACGAGCACGTCGAGCGGCTGAAGCTGATCAAGAAGCTGCAGCACGAGCGCTTCCTGCCGCTCAAGGCGATCAAGGCGCTGCTCGACGATCAGGACACCGCGTTCAGCGCGGCGCAGCGCTCGTTCCTGCTCGGCGTGAAGCAGCGCCTCGACGATCTCGGCAAGGACGCCGAGGGCGCGAAGCCGGCAGCGCTCGCCGACGAGGTGATCGGGCGGCTCGGCGTTCCGCGCAGCGATCTCGATCGGATGATCGAGAACGGCGTGATCGGCGCGCGCACCGACGAGCTCGGGCGAACGCTGATCGCCGAGGACGACGTGTGGATCCTCCAGGGCTGGGCCGAGATCCTGCGGCTCGGCTTCGCGCGCGAGCTCGGCGTCGGCGTCGACGATCTCGCGATGATGCAGGAGGTCGTGCAGGACCTCTTCAACCGCGAGACCACGCTGCTCGCGAGCCGCATCGATCGACTGCCGCCCGAGCGCGCGGCCGAGATGATCGAGAAGGCGCTCCCGATCGTCCACTCGTTCCTGACGGGCTTCCACACCGCGAAGATCCGTGACTTCTTCGCCTCTCTCGGTTGAGAGGCACGCGTGCGCACCATCTCTGGAGGAGAGCGACATGTTCGATGCTGATCGCGTGCTCGGAATCTTGCCGCCGAAGGTGAAGAACCAGGTCGAGGCCTACGTGGACGCCGCGTCCACCCTGCTCGAGGTGCGCGATCCGCGCGTCCTCGCCGCGATCGGGCCGTCCGCGATCCGCGGCAGCATCCTGAAGCGCGGAAAGCAGGGCGTCGCCACCGAGATCCCGGCGAGCCATCGGGCGTACTTCGACTGGACCTATCCCGCCGATCATCCGGAGATGGCGGAGCTCTACAGCCGTGCGAAGCGCGGCCAGTGGAACGGCGATGACCTGCCGTGGCACCTCTCGGTCGATCCCGACGACGACCGCCAGGCGCTGCTCCCCGACGACATCATCGACTTCGACAAGGTCGAGACGCTCGGCATCAAGCTGACGCCCGCCGAGCGCCGCAAGCTTCGACACAGCGTGTGCTCGTGGATGCTCTCGCAGTTCCTGCACGGCGAGCAGGGCGCGCTCTTCGCCGCGGCGCAGGTGACGGAGGCGGTGCAGTTCTTCGACGGCAAGTACTACGGCGCCACCCAGGTCATGGACGAGGGGCGGCACGTCGAGGTGTTCCACCGCTACCTCGATACGAAGCTGAACAAGCTCTACCAGATCAACGACAACCTCTTCGTGATCATCGACGCGCTGATGCGCGACAGCCGCTGGGACATGAAGTTCCTCGGCATGCAGATCATGATCGAGGGCGTCGCGCTCGGGGCGTTCTCGCTGCTCTACCGTGAGACCAAGGAGCCGCTCCTGCGCGAGCTGCTGAAGAACGTCATCCAGGACGAGGCGCGCCACGTGCACTACGGCGTGCTCGCGCTCCGCGAGCACATCATCACGGAGCTCGGCGAGAGCGAGCGGCGCGAGCGCGAGGACTGGGCCTTCGAGGTGGCGCTGCTGATGCGAAATCGGTTCCTGGCGTACGAGGTGTACGAAGAGTACTTCGAGGGGCTGATGACGCGCGCGCAGTGGCGCGACGTGGTGTCGACCTCGCCGGGGATGGAGCGCTTCCGTCACCTGATGTTCGGGCGCATGGTGCCGAACCTCCGCGAGATCGGTCTGCTCTCGGACCGCATCCGGCCGCACTACGCGCGCGTCGGCCTCGAGCGCTATTTCGGCGGGGTGGCGGCCGATCAGCTGACCGGGGATCAGATGATCCGCGAGCTCGACGCCGGCGCCGGGCGCCCCTCGCTCGTCGTCGCAGCCTGAGCAGACAGAGAGCTCGCCCCGGAGGGCGCGTACGGGAGCGCGCGCTGCGCGCGACGGGAGTGCTCGCCCCGGAGGGCGCGTACGGGAGCGCGCGCTGCGCGCGCGGACGGGAGCGCCCGGAGCGGGCGGGCCGATCGAGAGACATGCACCGAGCGCGCGATCGATCGACGCGCTTGCGCGCGGGGCGCGGGCCGTGGCACATCAAAAGGCTCCCCGATGGAGTCCGCGCCCCCCGCTGCTGCCGCGATCTCACGCCCTCCGGAAGCGCGCAGCCCCTCGTCGGCCGCGACCGTGCTCCCGCGGCGGTTCGGCCGATACCAGCTCTTCGACCGCATCGGTCGCGGGGGGATGGCAGAGATCTTCCTCGCCCGCGCGGCGACCGAGCTCGGCGCCGAACGCCTCGTCGTGGTGAAGCAGATCCACGAGTCGCTCTCGCGCGACGAGGGCTTCGCTCGGATGTTCATCGACGAGGCGAAGCTCTGCGCCGGGCTGCGGCACGCGAACGTGGTGCAGGTGCTCGATCTCGGGCGCGAGGACGGTCTGCTCTACATGGCGATGGAGTACGTGGAGGGCTTCGACCTCCACCAGCTCCTCGTGCGCTGCAGCAAGACGAAGATCGCGCTCCCGGCGGAGCTCGCGATCTTCCTGGTGCGCGAGGTGCTCGCCGCGCTCGACTTCGCGCATCGTGCGGTCGACGCCGAGGGGCGCGCGCTCGGGATCGTCCACCGCGACGTGTCGCCCTCGAACGTGCTGGTCTCGCTCGAGGGCGAGGTGAAGCTCTGCGACTTCGGCATCGCGCGCGCGGCCGGACGGGCAGCCGCGGACGGCCGCGTGGCGGGCAAGAGCGCGTACATGTCGCCGGAGCACGCGCGCGGCGAGGAGCTCGATGCGCGCGCCGACGTGTTCGCAGCGGGCATCCTGCTCTGGGAGCTCTGCGCCGGTCGTCGGCTCTACCGCGGAGGCGAGGACGCGATGCTCGAGCTCGCGAAGCGCGCGGAGGTCCCTCGCCTGCCCGAGCGCGGCCTGCCGGAGCACGCGCACCTGCAGGAGATCCTCGATCGCGCGCTCGCGCCGGCACGCGAGGATCGCTACGCGCGCGCCGCGGACTTCCTCGTGGCGCTCGACGAGTACATGGTCCGGGCGCGGCTCTTCGCGTCGCCGATTCGCTTCGGCGCGTTCCTGACGGATCACTTCGGCAGCGAGCTGCTCGAGCGCCGTGCGCGAGAGCGCGGCGCGCGTGCCCTCGAGAAGGGCCCTCCCGCGCTGATCGAGCCGATCGCGCCCGCACCGAGCGAGGTGGGCTCGCGGATGGCGCCGGCGCGCGCCGACGAGCCGGGATGGACGGAAGTGACGACCGGCCGGCTCCGACTGCGCGAGGACGACACCGAGCCCGAGGGTCCCGCCTTGCCCGATCCGCGGAGCGCAGCGACGAAGCCGGGACGCGGCCGCCTCGCGATCGCGGCGATCAGCGTCGTCG
>JALYRN010000798.1 GCA_030855295.1 Myxococcota bacterium
GCCCCGAGCTGGGCGGGCGCGCGCCCGCGGTGGCGCTCACGGCCTACGCGCGCAGCGAGGATCGCACCGCGGCGCTCCAGGCCGGCTTCGACGCCCACGTCGCGAAGCCCGTCGAGCCGCGCGAGCTGCTCGCGGTGGTCGCGCGCATCGTCGATCGGAGCTGAAGCCTCGGCAGGAGCCTGTCTCAGTCGGCTCGCGCGAGCGGAAGCGTGAACCGGAACGTGCTCCCCGCGCCGAGCTCACTCTCGGCCCAGATGCGGCCGCCGTGCGCCTCGACGATGCCGCGCGAGATGAAGAGGCCCAGGCCAGTGCCGCGCGCGGCGTGCCGAGGCGCCGACCAGTAGGGGTCGAAGATGTGCGGGAGCTCGCCCGGCGCGATGCCGGGCCCGGTGTCGGCGACCTCGAACACGACGCGCTCGCCGTCGGGCCAGGCACGCAACCGAATCGAGTCGCCCTCCTTGCAGAACTTGGTCGCGTTGCCGAGCAGGTTCGCGAGCACCTGCTGGATGCGCTGCGAATCGCACGCCGCGCGCGCGTCCTCGGTCTCGTCGACTGCCACCGAGAGATCGACGCCCTTCTGGCGAGCCGCCGGCTGGTGCGACTCGCACGCGTCGGTGAGCAGCGGCCGGACCGACTCGGGCCGCACGTCGACGGCGAGGCGCTGCTTCTGGATGCTCGCGACGTCGAGGAGATCGCGGATCAGGTGCTCCATCCGAACGCTGCCGCGGTGGATGACGTCGAGCAGCTTGCGGTCGCGCTCGCCGCGCCGGTCGTGCAGCAGGACGGCCGTGCTGCCACGGATCGCGTGCAGCGCGTTCCGCAGATCGTGCGAGACCACGGCGAGCACGTCTTCTCGCATGCGGGACTCGAGGAGCGCGCCCTCGTAGAGGCGCGCGTTGTCGATGGCTACTGCGGCGCGCCGTGCGAGCTCCATCGCGAGCTCGAGATCGCGCTCGTCGTACCCACGCGTGGAGCTCGCGTCCATCGCGAGCGTGATCGCGCCGAGCGACTGGCCTCGCGCCGAGAGCGGCACGATGATCAGCGAGCGCAGCGCGAGCTGCCGCATCTTCTCGAGATGCTCCGCGTCCTGCGCGGCAGCTCGCATCGTCTCCTCGCCGAGCAGCGGGACCAGCTGCGGCCGCCCGCTCATCGCGACCGCACGTGCGCCGCGCACTTCGTGCGTGTCGGAGTGTCTCCGCGCGAGATCCTCGAGGAGGGGGATCATCGTGGGATCGGGGTGGACGATCGCGACGCGCCGCAGCGGTCCCGACGGGTCACCGCGATCGAAGACACCGACCGTGCACCAGTCGGCGATGGTCGGCACCGCGAGCTCGGCGATCTGGCGGAGGGTGGCGTCGGGCTCGAGCGACTGCGCGAGCACAGCGGTCGCGCGGGCGAGGAAGCTCTGCTCGAGCTCGGTGCGCTTGCGCTCGGTGATGTCGGTCGCGATGCCGCCGATCAGCGTGCCACCCCCGGGCCCGGGCACGGGAAAGCGCGTCGTGAGATACGTGTGCTCGCCGTCCGGGAGCACGATGCGCTCCTCGGTCTCCGTCGGCGCAGCGCCGCCCGCGAGGAATCGCTCGTCCTCGTCGCGCATCCGGTCGGCCGTCTCCTTCCCGAGGACGTCGTGATCGGTGCGCCCGACGACCTCGCTCTCGGGGCGGCCCACGATCGCGCACTTCCGCGGGTTCGCGAGGAGGCAGCGGCCCTCGACGTCCTTCACGGAGATCGCGACCGGCGCGTTCTGGAGGATGCTCTGCAGTCGCCCCTCGCTCAGCCGCAGCGCGTCCTCGATCCGCTTGCGATCGGTGATCTCGATGACGGCCGAGCCGACCCCGAGCCGCTCGCCCGTCGGCGTGCGCACCGCGAAGAACGTCGCGAGGAACGTGCGCGGAACGCCCGGCGCCGATGGAAGCCTCCCGGTGACCTCGACGTTCCGCGCCGGCTCCCCGCTCTCGATCACGCGGCGGAGCACCGGCTCGACGAGCTCGGCCGTCTCGCGACCGAGCACGTCCCCGAGCGACCGCCCTTCGTGCTCGGTCGCCGCCCGCCCGTTGATCGCCGCGAGCGCGTCGTTGACCCGGATGTAGCGGAGCTCGGCGTCGAGGAAGCCGATGCCGACGAGCGTGCTCTCGAAGAGCGCGTCGAGCGACGCCGACGCGCGCTGCGCCTGCTGGCGCGCGAGCCGCACGTCCTCCGCGCGCCTCTCCGCGGCCTCGCGCAGCATGTGGAGGGCGATCGCTGCCGTCGCGCGGTGCGCGAGCGCGTCGAAGAGCGCGCGATCCTGGCTCGACAGCTCGTGCGCCGTCAGTGATCCGACGTGCGCCACCCCGATCACGTGGCCCTCGTGGATCAGCGGCACGCCGTAGAGCGTTCGCAGGTGTCGCTCGCGGAGGGCCCGGCTCTTCAGCAGCGGGCTCGAAGAGGGCTCGCGGATCGCGAGCGGCTCACCGGTCGCCGCGATCATTCCCGCGATCCCCTCGCCGACATGCAGGGTGAATCCATCGTCGACCTCTCGCTCCAGCCCGATCGAGGCCCGCACGCGCAGGAGCTCTCCCTCGCGCAGGAGGATCGCGGCGGTGTCGATTGCGGGGGCGGTCTCGAGGATCGCCGAGAGGAGCGCGTGCAAGAGCGCCGGAAGGTCGGTCGCCTCGAAGGCCGCCGACGAGATGCGATCGAGCGCGGCGAGCGTCCGGTCGCGCGCGAGCAGGTACTGCTCGACCGAGCTCGCGACCGCGCGATCGAGCGCCTGGTTCAGGACCCGCAGCTCGGACATGTGCGGCCGACCCTGGACCTCGACGTCCCAGAGCGCCGCGATGCAGTCGCGCAGCGCCGCGAGCTCGGTCACGACCTGCCCGAGGTCGAACCCCGCGTCGAGGCGGTCGAGCGCGTGAGACTCCGACTCGTGTTCCGCCTGGGCGCGCGCGTTCGGATCTCCGACGCGCTCGATCAGATCGGCAATCCGCGCGAGCAGCTGAGGAACGTGATCCACCAGCGCGACGCGATCGAGGCTCCGCGCCACAGGCATCGCGCGAACGACACGCTCCCACTCCGCGACGATCTCGCCGCGCTTCGACCGCACGAACGCCGCGAGCTGGCGCGGATCGCGTCGCGGGCGCGTGTCGAGGGGCGTCTCCATCACCTCGACACGGTTCTTCGCAAGGTTCGCGCTCGCCGTCGCGGCGGCGCGCCCGCGGTCCGGAACGAGCGGAATTTCGCAGGTCAGCGGCGACGGCGCGGGCCGGCGCCCATCGACGTGCGGAGCTTCAGCTCGAGCCGCTCCGCGCGAGGAAAGAGCACGTTGCCCTCGAGGTGCATGTGGCGGACGAGCTCCTTTTCGTTCGCGGCGAGCGCGGCGTAGAGCGCCGTCATCGCCTCGCTCGCTCCGGGCGGCGGCACGTGGTCGCCGGTGAGCTCGCGGATCGCGTGGAGCGCGCCGTCGGCGCTCTCGTGCTCGCGGATCATGTCGGCGATCGGCTCGGCGATCGACTCGAAGAGCGCGACCGGCAATGCTCCGCCCTCACGCCCCGCGCGCTCGAGCGCGACGACGTACGGGAAGACGTGGCGCTCCTCGAACACGAGGTGCGGCAGCAGGTCATCGAAGAGCACGGTCAGGTGCTTCGCGATCGCGCGCAGCGCGGGATGCGCATCGCCCTCGGCGTCCGCGACCGCGCGCGCCTGCGCCACGAGCGCCACGGCGTCGCGACGCGAGCGCGCGTGGTGCTCGGC
>JALYRN010000799.1 GCA_030855295.1 Myxococcota bacterium
AGCATCACCAGCCCACCGAGCGCGCACGCGAGCCCGACCCACGTGCGCGCGCCCGGACGCTCGCCGCGTGCGATCGCGACGCCGAGCATCGTCGCCTGGACCGCGCCGAAGAGCAGCAGCGCGCCCGTCGCGGCGCCGATCCGCACGTACGCGAGCGAGAACGCGATCGCATAGCCGAAGAGCGCGAGCGCCCCCCGCGCGTTGCCAGACGCGAGCGTACGTCGCCGCGCGAGCGCCCCGAGCACGAGGGCGCCCGACGCGATGCGGATCGCAGTGAAGCTGACCGCATCGATCTCGTCCGCGGCGAGCGCGAGCCGGCAGAGGATCGAGTTCGCCGCGAACGCCACGAGCGCGATCGACACGAGCGCCGCCAGCCTTCCTTCGCTCATGTCGCTGCTCGCGAGCGCGCGCGGTCACGGAAGACAGATCGCGCTCGGGACGCCGCTGCTGACGATCGGCTGACAGACCCAGCCCGTGGGGCAGGTCTCGCCGAACGCGCACTCGAGGTGGCACCGGAACTCGCCGGTGCCGTTCACGTCGATGCAGCGACCGGTGCGTCCACCCTCGCGCGGACAGTCGAGCTCGCTCTGGCAAGGGCGCTGGCAGATGCTGCCCTCTCCTTCCGCCCACGCGAGCGCATCACACGTCGCGCCGCGCTCGCACTCGGCCGTGTCCATGCAGTCGCCGTACGCCACCGTGCACGCGCGCTCGCTCGGCTCGCACGCGGCGAGCACGGCGAGCGCGAGCGTCACCAGCATCGTGCGCGCGATCACGACAGCCCCGCGTCGAGAGGCATGCCGGCGTCGCCGGGCCCGCCGTCGGTCCCGGCGTCCGGTCGCCCCGTCGGGATCACGTGCACGCGCTCGGGCGGCGGCGCGGTGCTGCGACGCTCGTTCACCTCGAGCGGCACGCAGCCTCGCCGTCCGGTGCACGGCCGGGGCTCGCCCGGGGCAGGGCAGAGGCCCGCCGCGATCTCCTCCTCGGTGCACTGCGGCGCGCAGCCCGCCCCGCCGCTCGGCCACCAGCAGCCGCCCGCCGACGACGTGTCGCCGAAGGCGTGCCCCGAGATCACCGCCACGCAGTCGCCGCGCGCGCCCGGGATCGTCGCGGTGAACGTCTCGCCGGAGACCGGCGCCGGCTCGACGGTCGCCACGGTCCCGTGCGCCCAGTTGATCAGCCACGCCGAGCCGATCGGGCGCGCGCCCTCGGTCTCGTCGAGGCGCGCCGTCACGCGGAGCTCCCCGCCGATCGCGACGACCGGCGTCGTCGACGGCTCGAACGCGAGCTCCGCCTGCGTCGACTCCGGCAGCTCGATCGGATATCGCTGTCCTCCCTCGCGCCCGAGCTCGTCCTCGACGCGCAGCTCCACCACGCGGCCGCGCAGGTCGCCGGAGACGGCGAACTGGATCGCGAACGTGCGCTCGGCGGTGACGCGCGTGCGCGACGCGCGCTCGCCGTCGACGAACACCTCGACGCACGAGCCCGGCACCAGCGTGGCGTCGCGCGCGACGAGCGCACCGTAGGACACGACCTCGGTCCCCTCGTCGCGCACGAGGATCGGACACGCCCTCACGCCCGGCGGCAACACGCGGGAGCGCGCGCACCCGGCGAGCGACGTAGCGAGCGCGAGCGCGACGAGCAGCGCCCACGTCGAGCGCGCGCGCGTCGTTCGCATTGGATCCAGCGTCATCGCCGCGCTCTCCCCCCTCGCACCGGATGGTGCCGCGACGGCTCACGCCGTCGACCCGCGCCCACAGCCTTGCACACTCCTGCCCGAGTCGAAGGCTGTCTAAAAATCGGCTCGCCCGCTCCGGGCGCTTCCGTCCGCGCGCGCGGCGCGCGCTCCCGTACGCGCGCTCCGGGGCGAGCACTCCTGTAGTCAATCGGCTCGCTCGAGCCGGGCGATGCCCCACGAGGGCACGCCGCCGGCGGTGTCGAACGAGCCGACCACGAGCACGCCGCGCGCGGTGATCGCGAGGCTCTCCGGCACCGCGTCGAGCGGCGCACCGATCGCGCGCCACGTCGTGCCCTCCCAGCGCGCGAGCCCGTCGTGCAGGGCGCCGTCGATCGTGAACGAGCCGACCGCGAGCAGCACTGCGCCGTGCACGGCGATGTCCGGGACGCGCGTCGGCAGCGCGGCGGGCGTCTCGAGCGCCTCGAACACCGAGCCTCGGAGCCGGCGGACGATCGCGCCGCCGCCGGGCGCGTCGACGACGACGACGGGTGCGCCGTCCGAGATCACGATCCGAGAGACCGTTCCTTCGAACGCTGCAGTCACGCTCCACGCCGCGCCGTCCCAGCGCGCGAGCCGCACTCGCGTCTCGTCGATCGACTCGGCGATCCAGAGGCCGCGCTCGTCGTCGACCGCGAGCGCGTGCACCGTGCCGATGTCGCGATCGCCGACGGGCACCCAGCGATCCTCGGCTCGCGCCATCAGGTGCGTCGAGCCGAAGCTCGCACCGACGTACAGCGTGTCGTCGACGGGATCGATCGCGAGCGCCCTCACGTGCTCGAGGGGCGCGCCGTCGGGCCCCGGCACGAACGTCCACTCGCCGCCGTCCGACACCGCCAGCGCTTCGATGCGGTCACCGAACAACATGCCGCCGATCCACGTGGCGCCGTCCCGCGAGATCGCGAGCTGCGGTGCGAGCGCGCCCCCCAACGAGGCGCTCCGCTGCACGTCGAGCACATCGTCTTCGCCGAGCCGCGCGACCGCGCCTTGCCCTGCATCCTCGCCGGCGACCCAGCTCCCGACGACGATCGGATCGCACGCGCCGCGCGTACGGACGAGCTGACCGGGCCCGACGCCGTGGGCCACGGTGCCGGGATGGCGGAGCGCGGCCCAGCGGTCGCCGCGCCGGCGCGCGATCGCTCGCGCGGAGGTCCATCCTGCGGTGCTGCCGGCGCCGTCGAGCGCGCCGCCGACGTAGGCGTCGAGCCCATCGGTCGCGATCGCGAGCGCGGTCGGTTCCGTCCACGAGCTCTCGGTCCAGGAGCGGACCACCCCTCCGACCGGTCGCCACGCGTCGTCCCAGACCGCGACGTTCGCGACGATCGCACCGTCGGCTCCGATCTGCTCGAACTGTCCGACGACCCACAGCGCGCCCGACGCGTCGCTGGCGATCGCACGCACCTGCGCAGGCACGCCGGAGAGGCCCTCACCGAGCGGCTCCCACGCGCTGCCGCTCCAGCGCACGATCGGCTCCGGGAGCGCGACCGCGAGCCGCACCGCACCGCCCGCGACCAGCGCGCCCGACGCGTCGCGCCCCAGCGCGTCCACGCGGGTGTCTACCTCCGAGGCCGCCGCGGGGAATGAATGCGTCTGCCACGCGACGGCCCCGGTCGGCAGGCATGCGACGATCGACGCCGCGCCCAGCCCCCCGACGCAGATCCCGCGATCGTCGACCAGCACCGACGCGACGTTCGGCACCGGATGGTTGATCGACGACCAAGCCGCGCCATCGAAGCGCGCGAGCTGCGGCGCCGTCACGCCGCCGATCTCCTGGAAGGCGCCGCCCGCGAGCAGCGCGCCGTCGGGCGCGAGCGCCAGGGCGACGATCTCGCCGTCGGCGTGGCCGATCATCTCCCACGCGCCGTCGCGGAAGCGGAGCACGTCGGCATCGCTCGCATCGATCGTGCGCGCGGCGAAGATCGTCCCGTCGGCATCGCGCGCGAGCGCCGTCACCTCCCCGTCGACACCGCCGCCGAGCGCGCGCCAGCCGTCGACC
>JALYRN010000800.1 GCA_030855295.1 Myxococcota bacterium
ACCGGGCACGTCGGTGTCGCGCAGCGTGAGCACGTACGCGGCGAGCGCCTGTACGGTCTGCTCGCCGAGCACGGGTCCCCACGCCGGCATGCCGCGCGCGCCGACGCCCTCGCGCACGGTCCGGTGCACGTCGGTGGGCGCGCCGCCGTGGAGCCACACGCCGTCGGTGAGGTTCGGCCCGATGTTGCCCTCGGCGCGAGCGCCATGACACACGACGCAGTTCGTCTCGTACGCGGCGCGCCCGCGCTCGACGACGGTCGCGTCGGCGACGAGGAGCTGCAGCAGCTCGTCGGTGACCTCGGCATCCCCGGACGCTGCCGCCGCGGCCATCGCCTCGCGGTACTCGGCCGCGGGGTACGCGCCGATCGACCACGTCTCGTAGTAGAACCAGTACGCGCCGGCGAACGCGACCGAGACGACGAAGATGCCCAGCCACCAGCGCGGCAGCTCGTTGTCGGCCTCGAGGATGCCGTCGTACTCGTGGACGATCTTCCCCTGGAGGGGATCGTGGAGGTCAGGCTTCGACACGGCTGCTCTCCTTCTCGTCGTCGAGCGCGAGGCGCGCGGTGGCGTCCATCTCCTCGCGGCGCGCGCGGGCGACGCGCACGATCATGGCGGTGAAGATCGCGATGAACACCAGCATCGCGAAGAGCGGCGCGGCCATCACCGGGCTGCGCTGGAAGAAGTCGTACGCGAGTTCTCTCATCGAACCGCTCCCGTCTCCTCGACCGCCGTGTCGCGGGCTCGCAAGGCGGCGCGGCTCACCTCGATGCCGCCCGCGTCGCGCTCCTCTGCGCGCTCCACCGGGAAGCGCGGCTGCTCGCGGCCGAGGCGCTGCAGGTACGCGACCAGCGCGACCAGCTGCGAGTCGGGATCGACCTCGGCCTCTCCCTCGAGCCCGGTCGCGATCCGTCGCGCCTCGGCGCGCGCGTCGTCTCCCGCGTGCGCGACGTCGGCCTCGGAGTACGGCACCCCGAGCGTCTGCATCGCGCGCAGCTTCCCGCGCGTCCCGTCGAAGTCGACATGCGTCGTCGCGAGGTGCGCGTAGGGCGGCATGATCGAGCCCGGCGACGTCGCGCGCGGATCGATCATGTGCTGCACGTGCCACACGTCGGGGTAGCGATCTCCCTCGCGCGCGAGATCCGGGCCGGTGCGCTTGGAGCCCCACTGGAACGGGAAGTCCCAGACGCTGTCGTCGGCGCTGGAGATGGCGCCGTAGCGCGCGGACTCCCACGCGAACGGGCGGATCATCTGCGAGTGGCAGGTGTAGCAGCCCTCGGAGACGTAGACGTCGCGGCCCTCGAGCTCGAGCGGCGTGTACGGATGCTGTCGGGTCGCGGCGCGCGTGCCCGCGCCGATCACCACGCTCGGCAGGATCTCCGCGACGCCTCCGATCAGCGCGGCGACGACCGTCAGCACCGTGAAGAGCAGCGCGCGCCCCTCGAGGATGCCGTGCCACACCGAGCGGTCGTCCTCGCGGCCGAGGCGGAGCGCCAGCGCGGCGAGGATCGCCAGCGCGATCGCGACGATCACGAGGAACGTCGACGCGAACGCGTTGACGATCGCCGCGGCGCCGAGCGTGATGCCGACCACCGCGGTCCACAGGACCTGCGGCGCGAGCACGACGTCGCGCCACGGCACCTCACGCCCGGGCTTCGTCTCGACTGCGACCTCGACCGAGGTCGTCACCGGCGCGCCGCGACGGATCGTCATCGCGATGTTCCACGCCATCACCAGGAAGCCGACGAGGTAGAGCGAGCCGCCGATCAGCCGCATCCAGTACATCGGCACGATCGCGACGACGGTCTCGAGGAAGCTCGGGTAGAGCAGGCCGCCGCCGTCGGCCTCGGCGCGCCACATCAGGCCCTGCGTGATGCCCGACACGTACATCGCGGCGACGTAGAGCAGGATCCCGAACGTGCCGATCCAGAAGTGGAAGTTGGCGGCGCCCTTCGAGTGCAGCTCGCGCCCGTAGAGCTTCGGCACCAGCCAGTAGAAGAGGCCGGCGGCCATGAAGCCGTTCCAGCCGAGCGCGCCGGCGTGCACGTGCCCGACGATCCAGTCGGTGTAGTGCGCGAGCGACGAGACGCTGCGGATCGAGAGCAGCGGGCCCTCGAACGTCGCCATGCCGTAGAACGTCAGGCCGGCCGCGAAGAACTTGAGGACCGGCTCGGTGCGGACCTTGTCCCACGCGCCGCGCAGCGTGAGCAGGCCGTTGATCATCCCGCCCCAGCTCGGCGCCCAGAGCATCACCGAGAAGATCATCCCGAGCGTCTGCGCCCAGTCGGGCAGCGACGTGTTGAGCAGGTGGTGCGGCCCCGCCCAGATGTAGATGAAGACCAGCGACCAGAAGTGGATGATCGACAGCCGGTACGAGTAGACCGGCCGATCCGCCGCCTTCGGCACGTAGTAGTACATGATCCCGAGGATCGGAGTGGTCAGGAAGAACGCGACGGCGTTGTGCCCGTACCACCACTGGACCAGCGCATCCTGCACGCCCGCGAAGACGGGATAGCTGTGCGTCAGCGAGGTCGGGACCTGCAGGCTGTTGACGACGTAGAGGATGGCGATCGTGACGATCGTCGCGATGTAGAACCACAGCGCGACGTAGAGCTGCTTCTCGTTCCGGTTCTTCAGCGTCCAGAAGAAGTTGACCGCGAACGCGACCCAGACGAGCACGACGGCGACGTCGATCGGCCAGATCAGCTCTGCGTACTCCTTGCTCTGCGTGAGGCCGAGCGGGAGCGTGATCGCGGCGGCGAGGATGATCGCCTGCCAGCCCCAGAAGTGGAACCACGAGAGCTTGTCCGACGCGAGCCGCGCCTTCACCAGGCGCTGCGTCGAGTGGTAGACGCCGGCGAAGATCATGTTGCCGACGAACGCGAAGATCACCGCGTTCGTGTGCAGCGGCCGCAGGCGCCCGAAGCTCAGGTAGGAGCCGACGTTGGCCGGCCACCACGCGAGCTGCAGCGCGACGACGGCGCCGACGAGCATCCCGACGATGCCCCACGCGATCGACGCGATCACGAACGCGCGGACGACCGCGTCGTCATAGACGATCTTCTTCTTCTCGATGCGACTCTCGGTCACGTTCCGGGCTCCTCGGCAGTGCTGGTCTGTTCGCGGCCGTCGTCGATGGGCAGGAGCACGAGCCGCTCGTCGTGCTCGAACGTCTTCTGTCGGATCAGCCACGTGAAGAGGCCGATCGCGGAGCCCGCGAGCGTCAGGCTCACGAACACCAAGAGGATCAGGACCTCCACGGCGCGCTCCTTCCGGTCGCCCAGCGCGACTCGCGGAGCGAGAAGCCCGTCGCGGCGATCACGGCGAGCGAGCTCGCCGGCATCAGGATCGCCGCGAGCCACGGGCGCATGAGCCCGGCGACCGCGAGCGAGACGGCGATCGCGTTGTAGGCGACGGCGAGCCCGAGGTTCCGGCGCGCGACGCGGCGCAGGGCGCGGCCGCCCTCGAGCAGCGCGCGGATCGGCGCGAGGCCCGGCGTGACGAAGAAGAAGTCGGTGCGCGCCGGCAGGAAGGGTCGATCGATCGCCGGTGTGCCGGAGAGGAACGCGCGATCGGCCGCCGGCCCGTCGTTGATGCCGTCGCCGACGAAGAGCGTCGGGCGATCGGCGTGCGCGTCGAGCCAGCGCGCCTTGTCGCCCGGCGCGCACGCGGACAGCGCCGGGACCGAGCGCATGGCGGCGTCGCCGAGCGCGAGCCGATCGACGAG
>JALYRN010000801.1 GCA_030855295.1 Myxococcota bacterium
GGTGCCGCCGGAGAATCGGCCGTCGGTCAGAAGCAGCACGTCCTTGCCGAGCCCGGCGCCCTTAATCGCACCGGTGACCATGAGCATCTCGCGCATCCCCGGTCCGCCCGCGGGGCCCTCGTAGCGGATCACCACCACGTCCCCGGCGCGCACCGCACCGGCGTCGATCGCGGCCACTGCCTCGTCGTGTCCGTCGAACACGCGCGCGGGCCCCTCGTGCCGCCGCATCGACGGCTCGACCGCGCCGGTCTTCACGACCGCGCCGTCGGGCGCGAGGTTGCCGCGCAGGATCGCGAGCCCGCCGTCCTTCGCGTACGGCGCGTCGACGGGGCGGATCACCTCGTGATCGCGGATCGCCGCGCCCTCGTAGTGCGTCGCGAAGGTGCCGCCCGCGACGATGGGCCGATCGCCGTGGAGCACGCCGAGCTTCGCGAGCTCTGCGAGGATGGCGGGCACGCCACCGGCGCGGTGCACGTCCTCCATGTGCCAGCGCCCCGCCGGCGCGATCTTGCAGAGCGTCGGCACGCGCCGCGAGAGCGCGTCGATGCGATCGAGCGAGTACTCGAGCCCCGCCTCGCGCGCGATCGCGAGCCCGTGCAGCACCGTGTTGGTGCTGCCGCCCATCGCGACGTCGAGCGCGAACGCGTCGTCGAACGCATCGATCGTCAGCACGCGCCGCGAGGTCATGCCGATCTCGATCGCCTCGCGCAGCGCGAGCGCCGCCCGCCGCGCCATGTCGTTGCGCTCCTCGCTGCGCGCGAGCGCCGAGCCGTTGCCCGGCAGCGCGAGGCCGAGCGCCTCGGTGAGGCAGTTCATGCTGTTCGCGGTGAACATCCCGCTGCACGAGCCGCAGGTCG
Source organism: Myxococcota bacterium (assembly GCA_030855295.1). Classification (GTDB taxonomy): domain Bacteria; phylum Myxococcota_A; class Polyangia; order Polyangiales; family Sandaracinaceae; genus Sandaracinus. The sequence continues at coordinate 858 of JALYRN010000801.1, forward strand.
GGCATGCGTTCTCCTCGAGCGTCTGCAGGCGACCGAGGCTGATCGTGCCGGCCTTCGCGCGCGCGACGCCCTCGAACACCGTCGCGAGATCGATCGCCTCGCCGTCGGGCATGCGCCCCGCGCGCATCGCGCCGCCGCTGACGAAGATCGCCGGCACGTCGAGGCGCGCCGCCGCCATCAGCATGCCCGGCGTGATCTTGTCGCAGTTCGGGATGCAGATCATCGCGTCGAACTGGTGCGCCTCGACCATCGTCTCGACGCAGTCGGCGATCAGCTCGCGGCTCGGCAGCGAGTAGCGCATCCCGCCGTGGCCCATCGCGATTCCGTCGTCGACGCCGATCGTGTTGAACTCGAACGGCACCATCCCGGCCGCGCGCACGGCGTCCTTCACCACGCGCCCGAACTCCTGCAGGTGCACGTGCCCCGGCACCACGTCGACGTACGAGTTCACGACCGCGACGAAGGGCTTGTCCCAGTCCTCGTCGCGCACGCCGGTGGCGCGGAGCAGCGCGCGGTGCGGCGCGCGCTCGAGGCCCTTCTTGATGGCATCGGAGCGTCGCGCGGTCGGGGTCGGATGTCGTTCGTCGTTCATGGTGAAGCTCGGGCTGAGAAACGAAAAAAGCCCCCGCTGCCTGCTGGCTGCGGGGGCCGTCTCCTCCAGTTCGCCTAGTCTCTAGGCCGGCCACCCGCGGTCGTCGGAAATGACGACGACGAGAACGAGGAGGACGAGGAGGACGATCGCGAGCGCCACGAACACGAACGGCGTGAGCACCATCGCGCCCACGCCGCCCATTCCGATCGCGGCCGCCGCCGTCATCGTCGCGGCCGTCGTCGTCGCGGCCGTCATCGTCGCGGCCGCCGCCATGGCGCCTCGCGCGCGAGGCCCATTGCCCCGCGCCATCGGCTCGTACGCCGCCGCGCCGGCGGAGCGTGCCCTCGAGCGGGCCGAGCGGTGCGCGGTGCGATCCATGACGCGACGCGTTATCCCGCGTTGGACGCAGCGTGTCAAGCCGTGTTGTTCCTCACGGTCAATTTCGGTCACACCCGGTGGGTGCATGTCGGGCTCGCCAGAGCAGAAATCCCCCGCAGAACGCCAGTTGCCGACTGGCACTCTCCACGAGAGCCCGCTCGAAGCGTGGCAGTTCGCCCCTCTCGCCGCGACGCCTTGAACCCGAACAGCTCCACGCCCAGCCTTCGCGGGTGGAGGTCCGCCCGATCGCGCGCGTCACCGAGATCGACGCCGAACGCTGGAACGCGCTGGTCGGCGACGACGATCCCTTCGTGGAGCACGCGTTCCTCGCGGCGCTCGAGGAGAGCGGCAGCGTCGGCCCGGGGACCGGCTGGGAGCCGACGCACATCACGGCGTGGCGCGACGGCGAGCTCGTCGGCGCCCTCCCCCTCTACGCGAAGGACGAGAGCTGGGGCGAGTTCATCTTCGACTTCCAGTGGGCGCGCGCGGCGATGCAGGCGCGCATCCCCTACTACCCGAAGCTCACGGCGATGGTGCCGTTCACGCCGGCGACCGGCCGCCGCCTCTTGATCCGCGACGGCGCCGATCGCGCGTCCGTCGTGCGCGCGCTGATCGACGGCGCGCGCGAGGTGGCGGAGACGAAGCACGCCTCGTCGGTGCACGTGCTGTTCGTGAACGACGAGGAGCGCCGCGAGCTCGTCGAGCTCGCCTCGATGCGGCCTCGTCTCTCGATGCAGTACCACTGGCACAACGAGGGCTGGTCGACGTTCGAGGAGTACCTCGACGCGTTCCGTGCGCCCGCCCGCAAGCAGGTCCGCCGCGAGCGCCGCACCGTCGCGGAGAGCGACGTCGAGGTCATCGTGAAGGAAGGCCCGGCGCTCGACGATGCCGACTGGCGCGCGCTCGGCGTGTTCTATCGGATGAACTGTGCACGGCACGGCTCCTTCCCGTACCTCAATCCTCGGTTCTTCGAGCGCATCCGCGAGACGAACGCGCATCGCCTGGTCGCGGTGCTCGCGTATCGCGGCGGCACGCCGATCGCGGGGTCGATCAATTTCGAGAAGGGCGCGCACCTCTACGGCCGCTACTGGGGTTGCGTCCAAGACGACGACTTCCTGCACTTCGAGGTCTGCTACTACCGCCTCATCGAACGCGCGATCGCGAAGAAGATGCGCCGCTTCGAGGCCGGCGCGCAGGGCTCGCACAAGCTCAAGCGCGGCCTGATGCCTTCGGCGATCCACAGCACGCACTGGATGCGTCATCCGCGGCTCGCGGAGGCTGTCGAAGACTATCTGCCGCGCGAGGCCTTCGCGGTGCAGCACGAGATCGACGAGCTCGCCGCGATGGGCCCCTTCAAGCGCGGGTGATCGATCGGCTCGCCCGCTCCGGTCGCTCCCGTACGCGCGCTGATTGATCGGCTCGCCCACTGCGGTTGCTCCCGTACGCGCGCGAAGCGCGCGCTCCCGTACGCGACCTCCGGGGCGAGCACTCCTGCAAGCTGCTGCGCGCGCGCCCGTACGCGACCTCCGGGGCGGGCACTCCTGCTGTCACTCCCCCGCGGCGAAGCGGACCTCGACCTCGAGCTGCGCAGGTCCCGAGGTCGGCCTCCGCTGCGGGCGCTCGAGCGCCCGCTCGAGGCAGATCGGCGCGCGCTCGTCGCGCACCGTGCTGCGCACGACCGTCATCTCCGGCGCCCGCCCCTGGCGCATGCCCATGCGCAGATCGACCTGCCCGGTAGGGTCCATCCCGCGGCGTGACGCGCGACGGCGACAGTCGAGCATCCCCGCGATCTGCGAGCGCAGCACGCGGAACGCCTCCGCGACGTGCTCGTCCTGCGCGTCGGCTGCGCCGCGCACCAGGAACGTCACGCCGGGCGCCTCACCGCTCGCCGTCGGAC
>JALYRN010000802.1 GCA_030855295.1 Myxococcota bacterium
CCGCGGCGACGCGATCGAGCCCGGCGTACGTCGTCTCGCCGTGCGCGCTCACGAGCGCCACCGCGTCGGGCGTGGCGCGGGCGCGTGAGGCGAACGCATCGGGCCAGGTGATGTCGTGCACCGGGATCAGCGGACCGTCACCGCCGGCGCCGGCCAGGAGATCGTCGCGCTCGGCGTCGCTCAGGAGCGGCAGCTCGCGCACCTTCGCGAGCGGGTTCTTCGCGATGCCGCGCAGCAGCGTCGCGACGTGCTCCGCCAGGCGCGCCACGGCATCGGGCTCGCAGCGCATCGCATCGTGCTCGAGCTTCAGGATCAGATCGTCGCCGTCCTGGTAGGCCGCGAGCACGAGCGCGAAGTCGCTCTGCTCGAGCACCGAGAAGTGGCGCGCCGCCCACGCGCCGCCGAGCGCCTGCAGCTCGCTGTTCATCAGGTAGCGCTCGAACACCACGAGCGTCTCGAAGAGCGGCGTGCTCGCCGGCAGATCGGCCCAGCTGCGCATCGAGACCAGCGACGCCTGCTCGTGGGGGCGCGTCGCGACGTTGATCTCGCGCAGGTGACGGAGCAGCTCGAGCGCCTCGGTCTCGGGCGAGACGCCGACACGCAGCGGCACCGTGTTGATCAGGCAGCCGACCATCTGCAGCGCCTCGGGCACGCTGGTGTGGCGCGCCGCGCGCGTGGATCCGAAGCAGACGTCGTCGGTGCGGGCGTAGCGCGCGAGCGCGATCGCCCACGCGCCCTGCACCGCGCTCGCGAGCGTGAAGCCGTGCTCGCGGCCGAGATCGATCAGGCGCTTGACCGTCGCTGCGCCGACGCGCGTCTCGAGCTCGTCGTGACGCCGTCGCGCAGCAGGCCCGCGGATGGTGCGCGCCGCGGGCACGGGGGTCGGGGTCGAGAAGCCGCGGAGGTGCTCGGTCCAGAACGCCGCGTCGGCGTGTGTCTCGCCGGCCCGCTCCTTCGCGCGCTGCGCCTCGGTCTGCGCGTGGAGGTGCTCGCAGTGCCGGCGAAAGGGAGGCGGCGCGGGAGGATCGAAGACCTCGCCGCGGAGCTCGGCGTCGTAGCGATCGAAGACCTCGCGCAGGACCTGCGTGAACGAGCGGCCGTCGAGCAGCGCGTGGTGGAAGGTCCACACCAGCACGCTCGATGGCGCGTCCGCGTCCGCCCCCGTCGGCTCCACATCGTTGCCGCGATAGACGAACAGCGTCAGCCTCGCGAGCGGCGGCTTCGCGAGGTCGAAGCCGCGCTCGCGATCTTCCTCGAGGAAGCGCGCGAGCTCGGCGTCACGCGCCGCTTCGGCCAAGCGCGAGTGATCGCGCTGCTCGAACGGTATGGGCGCGCGCGCGACGACCTGCTGGCGCGCCTCCCCGCCGTCCCAGCGGAAGCTCGTGCGCAGCGCGGCGTGGCGCGCCTCGGCCCACGCCCAAGCGGCGCGCAGCTGAGGCACGTCGAGGGGATGGTGGAGCCGTCCGACGATCTGCTCGATCTCGACCATGCCCGAGCCGGCGCGGAGGCTGTTGAACAGGATCCCCTGCTGGGTGGGCGTCAGGGGATAGCTCTCGACGACTTGCTCGGTCACTCCCCAGCTCCAAACGGCAACGTGGCGCGTGTACGCGCGCGCCTACCCGCCTGACGATATTCGTCTTCGGCACATACGTCCCTGGAGCATTCGTACGACGGGCGACCTCACGATCGTGGGGGTATGCTCCGGCCCCTCATGCCGGTTCCGGGTGACTACATCGGCGGACGCTTCTGCGAGCCCGCTGGCGAGCTTCTGATCTCCAGCGATCCCGCGCGTGACGGCGCGCCGGTGGTCGAGACGCGATGGACCGTCGATCGCGTCGCGGAGGCGATCGCGGCGGCGAACGAGGCGCAGGTCGCGTGGTCGCGCCGCTCGTTCGAGGATCGCCTCGCGGTGCTGCATCGGTTCCGCGCGGTGCTGAAGGCGCGCAAGGAGACGCTCGCCGACGCGGTGGTGCGCGAGATCGGGAAGATCCGCCCCGAGGCGCGCGTCGAGATCGACTCGCTCATCGGCCGCTTCGATCTGGTGGCGGCGCAGATCCGCGGAGAGATGAAGGACGGCGCGCTGCCGGGCTTCCCGAACGAGGCGCTGCGGTGGCATCCGCACGGCGTCGTCGGGGTGATCGGGCCCTTCAACTTCCCGCTTCATCTTTGCCACGCACATGTAGTCCCCGCGCTCCTGCTCGGAAACGCGGTCGTGATGAAGCCGAGCGAGGTCGCGCCGCTCTGCGGCATCCGCTACGCGGAGGCGGCGCACGAGGCGGGGCTGCCCGCGGGCGTGCTGAACGTGGTGCAGGGGCGCGGTCCGACCGGCGCGGCGATGGTCGCGCACCCCGACCTGCACGGGCTCGCGTTCACCGGCAGCTGGCCGGTCGGTCGGCGCATCACCGAGGCCGCGCTCGACAAGCCGGAGATGCTGATCGCGCTCGAGATGGGCGGCAAGAACACGGTGATCGTGTGCGAGGACGCCGACGTGCGTCAGGCCGCGCACGAGATCGTGGTCGGCGGCTATCTCACGACCGGGCAGCGCTGTACGTGCACCGACCGCGTGCTCGTGCACCGCTCGCTCGCGAGGCCGCTGATCGACGCGCTGCGCCGCATGGTCGGCGCGCTGAAGTTCGGCGACCCCGACGACGCGTCGGCGTTCGCGGGACCGATGGCGACCGAGGAGGGGCGCGACAAGCTCGAGCGCGCGATGGCCGCCGCCCAGCGCGCGGGCGCCGAGGTCGTGGCCCCGGGCGCGCGGCTGCCGGGTGGCTACTTCCGGAGCGGGTCGGTGCACCTGCTGCCGGAGGGCGTGCACGACGTGCCGGGCTACACCGACACGGAGCTCTTCGGTCCGGATCTCGGGGTCGAGATCGTCGAGAGCGACGACGAGGCGATCGCGACGATCAGCGCCTCTCCCTACGGCTTCGCGAACAGCGTCTTCACGTCGAGCGACGCGCGCTTCGATCGCTATTACCGCGAGACGCGCTGCGGGATCCTCAACCGCAACCGGAGCACCAACCAGGCGAGCCCGCGCCTGCCCTTCGGCGGCACCGGGCGCAGCGGCAACTTCCGACCGGCGGGCTCGTTCGCGCCGCGCAACCTCGCGATCCCGGTCGCGGTGCAGAGCAATTCGATCCTCTCGGTCGCGACCCATCCCGCGCTGCGCGCGTCGCTGCCGCCGCACGATCTCGATCGGCTCGAGGCGATGCACGAGCGCGAGGAGCACGCGGAGGAAGGGCGCACTGCGATCGACGCGCCGCGGCCGATGCGCATCGCTGGGCCCGAGGGCGGCGCGCTGCCCGAGAGCACGCGCTGGCTCGAGCGCCTCTACGCGGGTGATCGCGTCCCGCGCGAGAAGAAGCAGATCGTCTTCGATCATCTTCGCTCGCACGGGCCGTGGATGGTCAGCGTCGACGAGGCGCCGCTCTCGGTGATCGACGCGATGAGCCAGACCGCGACGATGCCGTTCGGGTTCTCGCCCGAGGGGCTCGTGCGCGGGTACGTCGAGGGCGAATTCGGCGATGCGATGCTCCGCGCCCACGACATCACGGTCGTAGACGGAGATGGCGCGGGACGGCAGGCGGCCGACGCGTTCGCGGCGACACTGCGCGAGCTGGTGCCGGGGCTGCCGACGGTGTGCTTCGCGGGAAGCGGCGCGGAGGCGAACGAGAAGGCGCTCGCGCTCTGCCGGCTCGAGCGCGCGCGCGCGGCGGGCGAC